>CAZEHZ010000074.1:0-8680 GCA_964512385.1 uncultured Victivallaceae bacterium
CTCTTTTAGCCATAAAAACACCTCACAAATTAAATATTTACACTATATAACAATTTTATAATCAACGAATAAAAACTATTTTTCCGAAAAAGGAGAAAATATATTTGACTTCTCAAAATTCCCAGATACGCCGAGTAAAAAAGCGTCTAAAGCGGCGGGAGAAATGCGATATCCGACGGAGAAGCGGCGAGCCTTAAGGGTACCCCGCTGGCAATTCTTACGAATTTCGCCAACCGGCACGCCGAGTAAAGCGGCCACCTCATCCACAGTAAAACAAACCCTGCTACGCAAATCGCCTTTAACTTGAGACGGAAACATCAAATTTTTATCTAACTTATTAAAGCTCATGGTAGTTGCACCAAAAAATTAAAAAAACCGAGACACGGACAGCGAGTATTGACACACTTCCGAGCTAAGCTGAAGCGCCCCTGAAGCGATAACCGAGCGACTATCAAGCGAAGTCGAAGCGACATCGAACCGAGATGGGAACGAAAGTGAAGTCAACAACAACAATACGGATAAAATACCATTTTGTGGGTAAATAAAAAAAGGCGGGTAAAAAAGGAAGAAAAAACGAAACCAAAAAGTGGAATAAATAAGGTTAGGGTTGACCGGGAAACCATAAGTAACATAAACGTTAACCCAGGAGACAAACAATGGAAGAGCAGCTAAAAGAGTTAATAACCTTAACGTACCTGTTGATAATCTTAATAATAGTACTAAAAGGCTAAAAAGGAGAGACAAAAAAACCGAAGGCGAAAACCGCCTTCGGCTGACATACGATTTGACATACAATATTAAAACCAAACAATCCAATTTAGTACTATAAATGAGGTAAAAAGGCAAAAAAAATGGCGGAGAGAGTGGGATTCGAACCCACGGTAGAGTTGCCCCTACACAGCATTTCCAATGCTGCGCCTTCGTCCACTCGGCCATCTCTCCGATTCAACGCTATTTAATATAGTGCGGTTTTGAGCTTTTTCAAGTGCGATTTTTAATGTTTCATTAAAATTATATCACGATTATTATAGAAATAACGGATTCCGGAGAAAATAGTCATCGTTACGACTACATACAGCATCCCCTGCCACAAATACCATAGATGGATATTGCCAAACACAATATCACGTAAATCAAACATCTTGATCCAGGACAAACCGGCGGTAAAGACCGCCGCCATTTGTAACGCCGTTTTCCACTTGCCCCAACGGTCCGCACTGATTACACGATTATGCTTTATCGCCATCATCCGCAGACCGGTTACCATAAATTCACGCGACAAAATTATTACTGCCATCCAACCCGCCATATAGCCAAACTCCACCAGCATAATCATTGTGGCGGTGGCAAAAATCTTGTCCGCCAACGGGTCCATTAAAGCACCAAATTCACTTACCTGATTCCATTTTCGGGCTAAATAACCATCGGCAAAGTCAGTTATCCCGGCGACGATAGCACAAATGTAGGCTATCCAACGCAATAAAATTGCGGTTTCGGCATTAGAGGCTAAAACTACAAAAACCAACGTTAATATTATACGGCTTATGGTTAAAATATTCGGCAGATTCCAAGTCATTTTAGTATTCTTTCTATTTATAAAAAGTTAATTTACGGTACCATGCAAATCGTATTCTTCGGCATCAGTGATTTCCACCTGATAGAATTCACCGGCATTCAAGTTGCGCGTTGAATGGACAAAGATATAATTGTCGATCTCCGGCGCATCCAGATAAGCTCGGCCGGCCCCGTTTTTGCCGTCGGCTTCGTCCAGCAAAACGGTTAAGGTTTTACCGATTAAGCTCTGATTATGCGCTAAAGAAATTTGACTCTGAATTTCCATTAACTCGGTGGCTCGTTGCTCCGCCAGTTCTCCGACAATCTGATTCGGCATTAATGCCGCCGGGGTTCTGGGCTCGGCAGCGTAGGCGAAGACGCCGAAACGTTCAAATTTAAAATCGGTTACCAACTCTTTCAGTTCATTAAAATCCGCCTCTGTTTCACCCGGAAAACCGGTAATGAAGGTGGTGCGGATGGCTATATCCGGCATGGCTTGGCGCAACTTGGTCAGCACCGTCATCACATCTGCTTTGGTGGCCTTGCGCCCCATGCGCAGTAAGATATTGTCGGCAATATGCTGCAACGGAATATCCACATACGGCACCATGTGAGTGCTTTGCTGCATAACCGCAATCAATTCATCGGTATAATGTGCCGGATGAGTATACAATAAGCGAATCCAGAATTTACCCGGCCGTTTATCTAATTCGGTCAACAGTTTTGCCAGCGTGTCGCCGCGGTCATTATCCTGCCCGTAGGCGGTAATATCCTGGGCGATCAACACGATTTCTTTTACGCCGGAGGCCAGCAGATTGTCGGCCTCTTTCAGGCAGGACTCCAACGTACGACTGCGCAATTTGCCGCGAATATTCGGAATTGAGCAGTAACTGCAGCGATTATCACAGCCGTCCGACACCTTTAAATATGCCACATGAGGCAGTGTGAGTTGAAGACGGGCGGTATTTTCATCGTAAATATAGCATGGACTATCCGCAAAATTACGGATTTCGGCATGGCCGCCGGTCAAAACTTCGGCAATATTGCTTACGCCGTCAATGCCGTTCCATACGTCAACTTCCGGGAAATCTGTTTTAAAATTCTGCTCTTTGTCCCATTGAATCAGACAGCCGGCCACCACAATTTTACGATTCTGCGGGCGGCGTTGCTTCCATGCGACAGCCTCTTTTATGGTGTCATAAGTCTCCTGACGTGCCGACGGCAAAAAAGCACAGGTGTTAATCAGCATCACATCGGCTTCAGCTTGATTGAACGTTAAGCTGAACTGCCCGGACTGCAACAGACTGCCTGCCATTACTTCGGTGTCCACAAAGTTTTTCGGACAGCCCAAGCTGACGATGAACACCTGTTTACCTAAGTTACGAGTTTTTGCGGTATATTTTTTATTCTTAGCCATTCTATTTTTGCTCCAAACCTACGCTTTTTAACACATAATCGGCAATTTTCCGATTTCCGGCCAAAGCGGTTGCGCCGCGTAAACGCCAACGGTCATCGGCATTGGCGGCTAATTTATAATTAACTTCATTCACTTTATTGTCCAACACTTTACCAAACTCATTCACCCCAATGTACCCGGTGCGCCCCATAATGGTAATCATGGCGGCAATATCCCATAATTTTACTACGGCTAAATAGCACATCAGCTTGCCGGCCAGCAGGTAATGACAGGCCGCAACGCAGGCACTCCAGCTGAAAACCTGATTCGGCATATCGATATAATGATGCTTGGCATGACGCTGAGCCACCGCTACCGGCCGGCGAATGTCCAACTCTGCCGGCACCGGAACAAACTTTTCTTTAGTGATGGCCGCCGGATTGCGCAAGTTACGGTAATGCCATACGATATCGCCATCGGTAATCAATAATTCGTCCTGAATCGGCAGATACAAGGCGCCGTCGGTAATTACGCCGTTATGCATCAAGGCTATGGAGTGACCCCAGGCCGGAAACATACAACTGTATGGCGCCGTGCCGTCTATCGGGTCAACAATCCAGCAGGCGGGGGCGTGTAAATCATGCTGAATTTCCGCTTCGGTTTTCTGGGCAATGGTCTCTTCACCAATAAAACCACTGTCGCCATTACAGACTAAACTTGAAATCAGAAACGCCTCCACCGCTTTATCGGCGGCGGTAACTACGCTGTTGTCGCTCTTCAGCTCCATCGGCGGATTTTCATAATACTTCAATGCGATGTCGGCTGATTGCCGACATACTGCGATAATTTTTTCCAACTGCCATTCTGTCATAATTCTTACCGTAAAACTTAGAGTTGTTTAGCCATTTCATCGGCTTCTTTATAAAAGTCCAGCAACTGACTGCCTTGAACTTTATCCAGATCGTTATCGGCATACGAGTTTGCCTCGGCCTGTTCCTTGGTGGCAAGGTCGGCACGGCTGGCAAAGTAATAGCCACGGGCTAAATTGGTGCAAATCAGAAATTTCTGACTGGCGGTGGCTTCCTGCATATTCATTTTTGCACTGCGCAGCAGCAATAATGCCGCCTGTAAACGTTTTTCCCCCAGTTTCTGTTTCAGCAGCATCATGCCCAGTTCGCTTACGGTTACCGGTTCATCGGCATAATTAGCGGCGATGGCGGTAAAGACCAGCATCAACTTATTCTGCATATCCGGAGCGTTCTGCTGGTGCAGAAGTTGTATTTTAAAATCATATAAATCATAAACCTTAGGCGAAGCGGCCAGAGCGTTGTCAATTATTTTTATCGCCTCGTCCTGATTCTGCAAATGCTTAAAATAGATAAAGCTCTTCAGCATAATCAAACGGTAATCTTTGGGGTTTTGTTCCAAATTTACATCAATTATTTTTATTGCTTCGTCATATTTTTTTTCCTGTAAAAGTTTTTCCAGTTCGGCAAATACCGGCGGAACTTCTTTGGCCGCCGGCGCCGGCGGCTTTATCGCTTTAATCGGCTGAGCCAACGGCCCGATTTGCGGGGCGGCGGTTTTTGCCAGGCAAGTTATTGCTCCGGAAGCAGTTACTGCCATAACCATCATAATTTTTACAATTTTCTTCATAATATAATCCTGAATAAAAAATTTCTGTTCCTATAATATACTACATCTTAAACTTAACTGCAAGCATGGTAATGTCATCAGACTGTGCGGCGCCGGCGGTAAATTCGCTTACCGCCACATTCACTTGACGAATCAATTTATCCGGCAACGGGGCGAATACTCTGGAGACTACTTCCCGCAAACGCCAATCGTTAAACATCTCATTATTCACATTCATCGCCTCGGTAACACCGTCGGTATACAGCAGCAACATGTCTGACAACTGCAACGTAAAGCGTTGGTCTTTCAGCACTTGCTTGGTAAGCGGCATCGGGCCGATTACCATGCCGGGCGCCAAATTAACCGGCGACACTTCGCCGCCGCGCCAGAGATACGGCAACGGATGCCCCGCATTACAAATCACCAGTTCCCGCGTATTCAAGTTCAGCGTAAATGCGCATACCGTGGCAAACATGCAGTTTAAATTCCGCTTTTCCAGTTTTTCGTTCACAGCTAAAAGAATTTCCGACGGTAACTTGTATTCCGCCGCCGCATGATGCAGTAAGGTACGCAAACGCGCCATAAACACTGCGGCGCCAAGCCCTTTGCCCGATACATCGCCTAATGCGAAAAACCAGTGGTCCGGCTCCTGCTCCACCCAGTAATAGAAGTCGCCCGCCGCCGTCTGTGCCGGAATCATGGCGGCCGCCACCGATAACCGGGGGTCGTTAAACGACGTTCCGGGCAGCATGTGCCGTTGAATATCGCCGGCTAACTGTAAATCCAGCTCGTGCTGAGCTTGCTGATCGGCGGCGGCGGTTAAACTGTCCAGATGTTTGGTCAGCGATTCGCCGGTTTTGCTGAAAACGGTATGCAGTTGCTGAATCTCGCAGACACTGGAACTGTTTTGCGGAATTTCGCTGTTATTTTTAATGGCATTCATGGTTTTTTCTAAATTTTCCACATCGCCATTAAACTTGGCCAGCGTGCGTTTGGTGGTTAGAAATGCCCAAACCGCCCCAACTAATAAAAATATGGCGTTGCCTAAATAAATTATATTGGCTAGACGGGTTCGCTTGACGGTATGTTCCATAAATTGAGTGCTGAGCTGATTGTTTACCGTGCTGACATGATTTGCCAAGCGACAGAAACGGATTCCCACGCCAATCCGGTAATCCGCGCCGGCGGCCGGAACGCAGGCCAGCATCATATCGTCCGACCAATAAAAATCCGCCTCCTGTTTGTGGTCATCAGCGGCATACTCAACGGTATGCGACATTTGGCTTAACGGTGGAAGTTCCGCCGTGCTGTATAATATGTTATTATGCTTGTCGGCAATGAAATGCACATCAACTTCCGGGAACGCCGATTGAATATATTCAAAAATATTGTCCAAATCCCGCCCGGCGGTAACATCGGCGTTAGTGGCTAAATGTCTTACCAGCCAACCTTTAGCCAGCTTAAACTGCTCGTCAAATTCCACTTTTACATTCTTCAGCAACTCCTGCTGCCACACTTGTTCGTGCCGTGCCACCCGATTGGCGGTAAAATGCAGCGCCCACAGCGACGCTCCGGCGGAAATGATAAACATAAAACCGGAAAAAGCCAGAAAAAACAGCAGTAATCTTTGCTTATAGGTTACATTAATGTGTTTCATTTTGCTTCTCCTTGGGCATTCCCGTTATAACAGAGTTTAACCACCGCACCGTTACTGTTGGTGCCTAAACCGTGGGTTGAGATCATTACACATTCGCCGGGTTTTAATTTTTTATGGCCGGAGGTCGGTTCACCTTGCGGAAACTGCGGCCAGTAAGCTAATTCCAACTCGTTGGTAGTGTGTATTATAACGGCTATGCAAAGTTTAAGCTGTACGTTGTTCATAGCGGCGTCAGACTTAACGGCGGCCAGCAATTTCTGCCCCATTTCCGTTGCCGTAGTGCAATTTCCGGTTTGGTCAAACAAGGAGCTGATTTGGGCAATCTGCAAACTGGCGGCCACATTCTGAGCCTCGAATCCGGCCACAAAAACCGCTACCCGGTCGGCCGCAATCCGGTGAAAGTCAAAAAAATCACCAAAACCGGACGGCGGTACAAAACCCTCCAGCTCCAATTCATCAATTTTCAGCTTATTACCCGGCGGCAAAAGTGAGTCACGAATGTTTCTGGCGATGGCGATCTCTTTATTATAATGCACATTCAACTTACTGGCGGCGGCTAATTTCTCCATACGGTCATTCAGCTCCACCGTAAGTTCGCTGAAATTATATTCCAGATGGGTAATTTCGTCTTTATCCGGCTGTTCCGGCGGCGGCATAATTCTAAACTGCTCTTGTTGCCAGCGATTTATGCGTTCTTTCATCTCCACGAACGGCAGAGAGAATTTTTTGACCAGACGGTTGCCGCCAAGCCATAACAGGAAAAATCCCACTCCGGTTAAGACGGAATATACTGCTATTGTGCCGAAAAGCAACACATTTTTATCATGATACTCCTGTTCCATAACCTGCGATACCCAAGCGACATTGCCCGGCGTGTTGCGTTGATTGCGCATGAACGAGGCGAAATCACACATAACTAAATCGGCGATGGCGGTGTCAAAACTAACCGACTGATGATACAAAAGTACAATCGCCACGAGTTCCCCCAGCAATAATATCGCCAATAATACGGCGGCGGGATAAACTCCGCTGAAGAATAAAATGCGCCGAATGGAGTTTTCTGACTTACTCATTTATCATCCTCCCACACTTGCTTTATAATCTGTTTTAAGTTACCGTATCTTGGCGCCATGCTGACGTTATTAACCGCCATGCTCACGGCTTTTTCATCGCCCACTAAAACCAGCAGTTTTCTGGCTCTGGTCATGGCGGTATACAATAAATTGCGCTGTAACATCATAAAATGCCGTGTAAACAACGTTACAATTACCGCCGGAAATTCGCACCCCTGCGACTTATGAATGGTAACTGCATACGCTAAACTAAGCTCATCGGATTCATCAAAGTTATAATCAATGGGGGCGGTGGTCATACCGTCAAAAGACACGGTAAACATTTTTTTGCGCTCATCCACCTTTACAATGCGGCCTAAATCGCCGTTAAAAACCCCTTTATCATAATTGTTGGCGGTTTGCATAACCCGGTCATGCAATTTAAATTTACTTTTGCCGATAAAATTATCCGCTTCATCGCCGCCATTCAATAAGCTCTGCAGTAACTCGTTTAACGCTCCGGTGCCGCAAGTACCCCGATTCATGGGGGTAAGCAACTGAATATCCGTGGCTGGATTCAACTTAAACCGCTCCGGAATGCGTTCGGTAACCATTTTTTCAATAATGTTTCTGGCGTGTTCCGGGTCATCACATTTTATCCAGTAATAGTCGCCAAGCTGTTCCGGCAGGGGTTGCAAAGCCGGCAGTTTTCCGGCATTCACCAAGTGAGCATTTTGGATGATAAAACTTTCCGCACTCTGCCGGAATACCTGCGTAAGATGAGTTACGGCAAACTTGCCGCACGCAATCAAGTCCGCCAGCACCGTGCCGGGGCCGACCGACGGCAACTGATCGGCGTCGCCCACCAGCACCACCGCAGTTCCGGCCTTTACCGACTGAAACAACGCCAACGCCAGCGGTAAATCCAGCATGGAAACCTCATCCAAAATGATTAAATCCGCCTCTAACGGATTCACGGCATCGTGTTGAAAATCTCCGGTAGCCGGGTCAAACATCAGCAGTCGATGAATAGTTTTAGCGGTTAATCCGGCGGCGTCGCTCATGCGTTTGGCGGCTCTGCCGGTGGGGGCGGCCAGAAGAATTTGCAGTTTTGCCCGTTTTGCCCGGCGTACCAGTTCGCCCAGCACGGTGGTTTTTCCTACACCGGGGCCGCCGGTAATAATACTTATCGGAGTTTTGGCCACCTGCATAATGGCATTTAACTGTTGTTCATTAAGCGTCAAATCTCCGCCGGGGGCAACTTCGGCAATCGCCTTGGCCGCATAATTTTTTACGGTGCAGATTCGTTTTAAATGGCGTGGCAGTTCATGTTCAGCCTTAAACAATCGAGCTGGATAAACCAGATCGCCATCGGTCATAATTTGG
>CAZEHZ010000074.1:8690-11175 GCA_964512385.1 uncultured Victivallaceae bacterium
GCGTGATTTCAGTGCCAGTTCCAACGCCGGATACAACAAATCTTCCTTAACCTTTAACATTTGGCAGGCAACGGAAATCAGTTCGTTTTTAGGAAAACAGCTATGCCCCTGTGCGGTCAACTCATTTAAATTATAAACGATTCCGGCCAGCAACCGGGTGGGTGCATCCGGTGCAATGCCCAGCTCTACGGCAATTTTATCGGCTTTTAAAAATCCGACTCCGCCGATATCTCCGGCCAGACGATAGGGGTTGGCTTTTACAATCTGAGCGGCGTTGGCGCCATAGCGGTCGATCAGTTTTTTGCAGAATTGCGGTGTAAGCCCTAAACTCTGCAAATAGATATACAGTTCCCGATTACCGAAAACCTTTTGCCAGCCCTCTTTAATTTGAGCGGCTTTTTTGGCGCCGATTTTTTCAATTTCCCGCAATCGTTCCGGTTTTTCGTCCAGAATCTGAATAGTTTTGTCGCCAAAATAATCCACGATACTCTGCGCCATTTTCGGGCCGACACCGGGAATCATGCCGGAGGCTAAAAATTTAATCAGTCCGGATTTTTCGGTGGGAATGACAAAACGGAATTTTTCCACTTTAAACTGTTTGCCGTACTCACGATGTTGCGCCCATACGCCTTCAAGTTCAACCTCCTGCCCGATATTTACCATGGGGAAAATCCCGGTAACGGTGCGGTCGTTGCCCTGTTCATCCGCAATTTTGGCAATAGTATAACCACTCTCCGGGTTGTGAAACACAATGCCGATAACGGCGCCGGAGAGTTGGGTAAAAGTGGAATTGTCCGTATTGTATTCCACCCGTAAACCGATATTACTTGCGGCTGCGCAGCTGCGGGAATAACAAAACGTCACGAATGGAATCCGCCCCGGTCAGCATAACCACCAAACGGTCAATACCGATTCCCATACCGCCGGCCGGCGGCATACCGTGTTCCAGCGCCACCAAGAAGTCTTCATCCACCTTATCTTCCCAAACATCGTTTTCGGTTTTTGTGCGTTCAAACTGTTCGGCAAAACGGCGGCGCTGTTCAATCGGGTCATTCAATTCGCTGTATCCCGGCGCCACTTCCTGACCGTTAATTTCCAGCTCAAACACATCCACCACGGTCGGATCGTCGGTACAGGCTTTAGCCAGCGGGACCAGTTCGGCCGGCATACGCATAACAAAAGTAGGCTGAATCAAGGTGGATTCAATCAACTTTTCATAAATTTCGTTGGTAACTTCAAACTCCGGCATCTGGTCGTTTACATCACAGCCGAGTTCTTTGGCTCTGGCAACTTTGCCCGCAAAATCAAGTTCAAAATAGTCGTTACCGGCCTTTTCCATCACCAGTTCACGATAGGTAATCCGCCGCCACGGGCGTTCCAAGTTGATTACCTGACCATCGGACTTCTGGATTTTTAACGATCCGATTACGGTTTCGGCCAAATGAGTTACCAGCTCTTCCACTAAATCCATCATACTGCGGCAGTCGCCGTAAGCCTGATAAACTTCCATCATGGTGAATTCCGGGTTATGACGGCGGTCTACGCCTTCATTACGGAAGTTACGATTCAGTTCAAACACCTTTTCAAACCCGCCCACCAGCAAACGCTTTAAATACAGTTCCGGCGCAATACGCATGAACATCGGTGAATTGATGGCTTCGTAAAAAGTTTTAAACGGGTTGGCGCTGGCGCCGCCGGCCAACGGCTGAAGCATCGGAGTTTCCACCTCCATAAAGCCTTTTGACTCCATAAAATTACGGATGCCGCGCAGAATGGCAAAACGTTTTTTGAATACTTCACGGCTTTCCGGATTGGTAATCAAGTCCAGATACCGCTGGCGGTAACGCTGTTCAACGTTAGTCAAGCCGTGGTATTTTTCCGGCAATGGGCGGAGCGACTTGCTTAATAATGTATAGTGTTTAATCTTAATGGTAAGTTCTCCCATGCGGGTAACAAACAGCACACCTTCTATCCCCACGATATCCCCGATATCAATCAGTTTTTTCAGGGTGTTGAATGCTTCTTCACCTAAATCATTTTTGCCGGCGTATAATTGAATCCGGCCGGTGGAGTCCTGCAAGTCGGCAAAAATAGATTTGCCCATTAAACGCATGGCGGTCAATCGACCGGCTACAATAGTGTGTTGCTCTTCGGTTTCCGGTGCATCGGTCCGGAAGTTGTTGCGGGCGTCGGCAATGCTGGTACGATCGTCAAAACGCTGGCCGTAGGGATTTATACCATTTGTCAACAATTCCTGAACCTTGGCTACACGTTGAGCAAAGATCTGATCTTCGTTGATTTCCGGAACATTGTTTTCGATTTCTTGACTCATTGGTTTTTATCTCCATATCTATCGTTGAATTTCTTTACCATATAAAAATCATAAAATATAATTTATCACATTTTTTCAATCTTGCAACACGAATATATTAAAGAAAGCCGTTTTATCTGATATTCTAGTAGCCTGTTGCATATTGTGAGTAAC
>CAZEHZ010000075.1:0-11146 GCA_964512385.1 uncultured Victivallaceae bacterium
CATTGGCGACAGGGATTTAATATGCCATACTTTTGCGATTATGCAAATACGTTTTGCAAGAAACTTCAAAAAAAGTTCAAGAAAGACTTACCTTATATACTCTTTTTATTTGAATGCGGTTAAAATCAAGCCGATAAGCACTAATATAATACCGATTAGCTTAGGACGGGAACAGGACTCTTTTAGAATGAATATTCCGGCACAAACCCCTAATGGTAAACTTACTTGACGGAATGCCTGAATAAAACTCACATTCGTTACATGCGTCATGGCCACTAAAATCATCATATAAGCGACCGACGCAAACAGCCCGGCAAAGATTGGATAATGTATTTTGTGTAACAAAAATCGGAGGTTGTGCCGCTCCTGACGACTGTTTAATACGGCAACGCCTAAGCCGATTGCCAGCTGCAATTCAATGAAAAAAATGTATAAACAACCGCTGAAGGCTTTGTTACCCTCATTCGCCGCTTTCATTAAAGGCATTCCCAGCGAGTCTATTACCGTATAGCCCACGGTTCCGCACGCCGCCATGATTATTGAAAACAAGGCCGGATTCATATAAGTCTTCAGGCGGAAATCCTTTAATGACGGCAACGGCAGCAGCAGACAACCCAGCGAAACCACCACCATTCCAGCCAAGGCGATTACGGACGGCGACTTACCTAAATGGAATATGGCCGTTACCGCCGCCGTCAACAGTACCGGCAACGCTCTGGCCAACGGGTACGCCATTGAGATGTCGGTACGCTGATACGCCCGGAACAACCCGAATATATACAGCAATTCGGCGGCACCGCTGGCTAACAGTATTATATAGAACTTAAGCGGCAAGGCGGAAAAATCCACCGGTACCAAAAGCACAAAAGGAGCCCACAATAACGTGGCAGTGGAACTGCTGAGCAAGAAGAATGCCGCACTTGGCCGGGTACTCTTGCTTAGAAAATTCCAGCTGGCATGAAGCAATGCAGAACCTGAAACCAATAAAAAAGCAATCCAGGTCATGAATTATAAACTCCTTTACAATAATCGCTTACCTGCTCTTTTATCGCCGACAAT
This sequence comes from uncultured Victivallaceae bacterium, assembly GCA_964512385.1. Lineage (GTDB taxonomy): Bacteria > Verrucomicrobiota > Lentisphaeria > Victivallales > Victivallaceae > CALXXL01. The sequence continues at coordinate 1,060 of CAZEHZ010000075.1, forward strand.
GCGGTACGGGCATTTTTACTGCCGCCTAATAATTCCACCATCAATTTACCCTCTATAGAGCAAAGTTCGTCATGCCTGGGGAAATAACGCTCCATCAGATAACTCACATATTTAACCATTCTGAAGTCGCCGAAAACTCGTGGAATGCCGCTGCCCACCTGCTCTACCGCTACACAATTACTGCTGCGAATCGCTTGATGAATTGAGGCTAAAGAGTCGTTTTCCGCCAAAACAATGGTGTAATACCAACCGGCTAAACGCTCCCGTTCGGCATCTCGATCCGTACCGTGGGCATCGCTCACTCCGACCACCGGGAAATTATTGCCCCGTTCCCGCTCTTCCATATACCGAATGTACTGGAAGTTGTTTGAGCGCCACTGATACGGATAAAATCCGCCAATCAGTTCAAAAGCATCAAACTTGCGGTGATTAAATATGGCCGTGGTGATGGCTTCATTGGTTACATATTGAAAAGTCTGCCAATAGGGATGACAAAAAATACACAAACCGCCGCCTTCACGGATTTTGTCAAAAACCCACTCGCTGGCGGCCACCGGGAACGGGTCCTGGCCGGGGGCAAGCTCCGGTAAACGCTTAGCGTATTCGGCGACTTCGGCATAATACTGCTCTTCATTCTGGCGAATCCACTCGTTTACGCTGAAATTACCGCCGAAATTTACCACATGTACAATATTGTCATTGGCATGAACCTCTTCGCCCGGATATAGTTTTAACGCAATCGGCTCATTTTTCCAATAATCAATGGCTCGCAACGACGGGTCGTAACGGTAATGATCGGTAATGGCGATAAAGTCCATCCCCATTTCCCGATTGCGGGCCGCCACGTATTCCGGCGACTCCTGACCATCGGAAAAATCGCTGTGCATGTGAAAATCACCCTTGAATGGACGCAGTTTATACAGGTCCTCCTTTACCGCATACAGATTAAACCGCAATGTTTCATGAGCTTTCAGCGCCCAGTCGCAACGATCCCGATTGCCGGGTTCAGTTAGTTCTACGGTTAAGTTAAACTCCTGTTCGCCAGTAAATAATGCGGTTATGTGCAACGTGCCGTCCATCGCCAAAAACCACGACTTTAACGGCAGATTTTCATCCGGAATGGTGTAGGTGCCGGGAATATTCCGATAAGTGCCGTCGCCGCCGATGCCATCCAGAGGCAATATTTTTATGGCAATTTTTTCTGCCGCCGGAAAAGCCACATGAGCAAAACGAGGCCGAATTATAATTGTACTCTCCTGCCCCTCCAGCACCACTTTAGGGGTAACATCATAATATTTTTCAATAGTTTCCATTTTTCAAGTCCTTTAATACGATAACCGTGTATTCTGAAAATTTAACGGTGTAGTCCATATTATCCAAGGTTATTACCACTTCCGCCTGCTCACTCTTATTCCGGTAATCAATCAGGAAGATTTGCGCTTCACCTTTCATGTTCTCCTGCAAGGCGGCCACCACGCCACGGGGTGCGGAGACTTTTACCGAAAATTTTGCTTCGGCAGGCGATAAAATCGCTTCTAAACACGCCGCCAATTCCGGTTTTATCGTACCGGACAGACCGCATTCCGGGATAGCGTCAACCACATTGCCGAGCCGCTCTATTAATATTGTATAGCAAACGCCCTGCCCGTAGCGGTTCTTTATCACCTCTACTCCGGCAATGTTTTCCTTTACCGCTCCGGCGGCAAACGTGTCGGCATTCAATACACCGGAGGCCGGCGCCAGCAACCATGTTTCCTCCGGCAGATTATGCATATTCTTACTGCCGCTCTTGCCGCCGACAATCAATGTTCCGCCGTTATAAACAAAATTATTCAGATATTCCGCTTCGGCCGCCGACAATAATTCAGCGTCCGCCAGAATCAACACCTTATAATCCCGGCCGCTGTCCTCTAAAGTTTCAACGTAACGGGCATCAATAAAACGCCCGGTTCCGGCCAACTGCGAATATAAGCCCAAATAATCCTGATATAAACGGGCATTTTCGGCACGAGGCTTCACTTTGGCGAACTGCGTACGTTCCGACAACAACAGCGCAACGGGATTCAATGACTCACGCTGTACCAGCAAGTTTTCATTATCTTCAATCCATTTAAAGACGTCCTGCACAATATCGGCATACTGCATTTTATAATTACCCAGCAAATCGCCGCCACGGTCATCTTTACTCAACGCTTCGCCGCCGCGGGACCAGTAAATATTGGCATCCCGATAACGGTCAAAATACATCAACGTCCATAACTGCAAACCGTCGCCCCAGGCCGTGCCGTTGACCAGCGAACGGCGGAAGGTGCGGGGCGAACGGCACGAATAACCCGTTCCCGGCCACATTATCACCTTGCCTTTACTGGCATTCTTAAGTAATTGCAATGAAACACTTTCCCGAATTGAACCGTTATCGTATAAATCGGTACCAATCCAGTCCAGCGCTTTACCCATCGCTACGTAACTGCCGCCCATCAACTCCCGGCCGTGCATGTCCATAATCACCAGCGAGGCAAAACCGCCGTTGGCTTTTTCCTGTTCATATAAGGCTTTATAGTGCTGAGCCATAAAGTCGGCCTTAAAATACTGATAATCCATATAGTTTTTCATGGCTTCGGCATCGTCGGCCGACGGCATATTCACCGGCGGTTCCGGTCGCCCCCAAGCCTGCATCAACGCCTGGTTTTCCAGCAGATTACCCAAACGGGTATCCTCAATCGTCGGTTCATCCACCTGTACACCAATGGATTTTTGCAAATCCGGGTACATGGCTTTAAATTTGGCTAAGTCGGCCTGCAGTTTGGGCAAATTGCCAAAATAACTGCTGGCCACCATGTCGCCATGGTCAAACAATTTGCCGTCTGCCCACAGCATATACGGCACGGCGGTCATACCGTCATACGCTTTTATTATCGGATACTTTTCCGCATCGCCGCCGGAACGCCCTAAGCAGAAACTGACCAAATTCGCATGGAGTGCCGACGGCAGTTTGGCTAAATATTCATAATTATAATTAAAACCCGGATAACGGAAATAATCCGGCCGCCATAAAGTGTCGGTATAGTCTATCGCCCGCAAAAATGTGGTGGGGCTAAACACCTCCGCCGCCGAAATCTGCTGATATTTGGCATTAGCCCGATATTTTTCCGCCGCTTTTAAAAATACTTCGGCTTTTTTACAGTCGGCGGCAAAGTCGGCAACCTGTTTTTCATACGCCAGTAAACGCTGACCCAAGTCGCCATAAAACGGCGTTACCGGCACCGTCAGCGCTTTAGCCGGAACTTTTACCGTCATTGCCGCCGAATGGTCTTTGGGAAACTGATTCACGCCGGAAAAAACCTCCTGCCCGTATATCGATATCTTAATGCGGGTGGAAATTCCGCCTTTATCGCAGTCCATGCCGGTTACAATCAGCGTGCAGTCGCCATCCGGCCAGCCGCCTTCCGGCATAAAATCACTTACGGCAATATAAGACGCCGACTGCCGACCGTAAATAAATATACCCGGTCCGCTGTCGCCGCCATTGTTGTAATCGGCATTATACACGGCATTGCTGAAGGTGTTCAGCGGAATTTCAATTTCAGTGCCGTCCGCCCAACGCAGTTTAAAAGAGCGGAAACCAGCCCAATAATAGTAGGTGGCCGGAACGTCTTCCAAATTCTCCACCGCCAGCAGATAATTGGATTTCGGCAATTTTAAATGCAGTTCACGCCGCAAAGCCGCCCGAACGTCCTCTGCCGCTAAATAGCGTTTCTGCAACTGTTTATACAGCGTTACCCCCTGCTCCGGCAAATTTTCCGGCACATTGGCACTGCGTTCCAAGTCCCACATGGCCACATCAATTTTCTGCCCGACATCCTGCCACGCCTTATCCAAAGCATGAGACGTTTCGGCATACGTGTATAAGTTTGACTCGTACACATCCTGCGGCATCGCCATCGCTCCGGCCACTAAACCGGAACAAAGCAAACCAATCAAAATCCGTTTCATCAACATTACTCCAAAACTAAATATTCCGCATTTACATCGCTGCAACTGTTCATTTTTGTCAAAAAAATCTGCAAAAATGGTTGTTTAATCGTTTTATATAATATACTTTACCTTAATAAATGCGAAATACAAACTCCATCAAACAGATTTTATCAGGAAAAAACGTCTTTATGAGTGCAACATGCGTATCTGCATTTTTCCGGAAAAATTAAAAGCCGTACCCTGAATTACAGCATACGGCTTTTAAAGCAATTTTAATCAATTTACTAAATGGAAAATAGTGAACTCGGCCTCCGCCGACGGCGTGTTGCCGCTTTGAACCCGAATTCCCGGCCGGGACATTGCACCATACTGCAACTCTTCGCCGGTCAACGCATCTTTTAACGCAATCTTTTCCGGTCGCCCCGCTCCGCTACGCATTCCCAATTCCGCCATTATCGCCGCTTGTGCCACCCGGTTATGCGTTTGCAACCGCGCCAGCAACTGCGCAAACTCCACATTCGGCACTAAACGAGCCGCCAATACCCGCTCTTTCTCAAACGCAGTGCAACTATCCAGCAATGAACGGTTTAGATAATAATCCTCTTTTAATAATCCGGCTAAACGCTCCAAACGCTCCGCCGCAAACTCACCCTCGGCCTGCCAGCGTTCCGAAGACGGCAAATCATTCATTACCCGTTCTAAAGTAGACGGGTACGCATACAGCATTTGAGTTTCGGTCTTTACGGCATTGATAAAAATCTCCCGATACTTAGCCTCGTCCGCCGTCAACTGCGCCAGTAACTGCTGCAGTTCGGCAGTGGAATACACATTCTCATTCACCGCTTTTTCCACCGCAAACAGATAGATGTGCATACTTGGCGCATAGATGGCCGCCGCCCGAATCATCGGGTCAAACTCCAAATATCCGGCCAGCGTACGAATCGCCGCCGTTAAACGTTTGGCTTCGTCCGGAGTGGCGGCGGCCGTTAAGCGGGCGTAATTCAACAACGCCAGATTACGGATATCAATCACGCCGATACCGGACACCTTAAAGCCTTCACTCCACTCCCGCCGGAAGTTAATGCGGTCAAACCCGGTTGCCGCATCCAGATACGGCAACGCCAAGGCATTATCCTGCAAAAACTTATCCGGAACCTCTTCAAACGGCACGGTCAACGGCGGCTCCGGCAAGACAAACCGGTTCACCGCCTGTTCGTATGCCGTGGTTGCCCCGGCATTGCCGCCCTGACTTACGGCGGTCAACTGTTTGGTCAATTCACTCGGTTTAGACGAGGCGGCACTGACCAGTTTCAGCAATATACCCATGCTTAACAGCATCATGGCCGCCATAAACATCAAGCCCGGTCGTTTGGTTTTTGCCATAACGCCTACTCCGCCACAAAGTGGAATTGCATACTGTCGCCGTCATAAATCAATCCGGGCAGCATAAAGCCGGCATTCATCAGCATTTCTCCGGCCAAAACTTCGCCCGTGGCGGTATTCCGATAATTTTTACCGGCATCCAATCCCGCCAGCCGCACGCTGAAAATCGATTCGTGCGGAATCCGCCGCCGCTGAACATAGCTCAGCAGGAACTCCGATTTATCCTTAGTTACCTGCATCCACACCACATAAGTCAATGCACTGAACGGATCGGTAAGCCGGTACAAATCGCCCTGCGCCACAATGTGATTATATTTATGATAATCCTTAACCTGTTGTTTAATGCAGGCTTGTTCATGCTCATCCATCTTATTCAAGTCCAACTCATACCCGAACGTGCCGGACATGGCCACCACGCCGCGGGTTTCAAACGGCGTAACCCGTCCGGTTTGGTGATTCGGCGAATCCGACACATGCGCCCCCATAGTGGAACACGGATAAACCAAGCTGGTGCCGTACTGAATCTTTAACCGCTCAATCGCATCGGAGTCGTCGCTGGTCCAGATTTGCGGCACATAATACAGCATTCCGGCGTCAAAACGACCGCCGCCGCCGGAACACCCCTCTATCAACAGTTTCGGGAAGCGTTCCAGCAACCGTTCATGCAGTTGATACATGCCCAGCACAAACCGGTGCGTAGTTTCGCACTGTCGTTCCGGTGTCGCCAGTGCCGACGACACTTCGGTAAGATGCCGGTTGGCGTCCCACTTGATATATTCAATATTCGCCGACGACAGAATTTTGCTGATGGTTTCAAACAAATAATCCACCACCTCCGGCCGTGACAAATCCAGCACCATCTGATTCCGCCCCAGCGAACGCACCCGCCCCGGTATCTGCAAACACCAATCCGGGTGCTTCTTATACAGTTCACTCTTTTCAGACACCATTTCCGGTTCAAACCACAAACCGAATTTCAAGCCCAGCTTATTAACCTCTTTTACCAGATAATCAAAACCGCCCGGCAATTTTTCCTCCCACACAAACCAGTCGCCCAAACTGGTGGTGTCGTCGGCACGTTTACCGAACCAGCCGTCATCCAGCACCAGCATTTCAATCCCCAATTTTGCGGCGTCTTTCGCCACGCTGATCAACTTTTCGGTATTAAAATTAAAATAGGTGGCCTCCCAGTTATTGACCAGAATCGGGCGTTTCAGATTCCTCCAGTAACTGCGCAGTAAATGCTGACGAATCGCATCGTGGAAGTTATGACTCATGCCCTGCAACCCGGCATTGCTTACCGTAAGCAGAGCCTCCGGCGCCTGAAACGACTCGCCCGGCGTTAATTCCCACCCGAAATTCCACGGATTAATCCCGATTTGAGTGCGTACCTGATTAAACTGGTCTTTTTCGGCCTCTACCAAAAAATTACCGCTGTAAACCAAAGCTACACCGTAAATCCGGCCGTGATTTTCCGTAACGTCTTTTTCCGCCAACGCAAAAAACGGATTATGCTGATGACTGCTCAAGCCACGCCCGGAATTGATGGAGTTTACGCCGTGAATCAATTCGGTACGTTCCACATGCCGCTCCCGGCAATGCGATCCCCACAGATGAATAAAGTCAAAATCACCATCGTAAAAGTCCAATGTACAACTGCTGAGTTTTTCTATATGCAACGGATTTTTACCGTGATTTATCACTTTTATCGACCGGGAAATAGTGTTGATATTGGCAAAAACGCTGTACAACAGTATAAATTCCGCCTGCAAAAATTCGTCAAACAGCGAAATTTCCAGCGTTTCGGTCTCCTTTTCATCGCCAAATGTGGCCGGCAGTCCAGCCAACTGCGGCTTGCCGGCGTAAATTTTATGACTGCGATACTTGGGATTGACCGCCGTATGGCCGTTTATGTCCCGGATAACCGCCGACGACGCCCGATAATCACCGATGCCGTTGGTGCCGAACTCCTGCGGAAACATGTCCGGCGAACAAATCGGGGAGCGATCTTCCGGGTACGGGCAGAACGCTCTGATCTGCGGCCGGTAGAGAACGTTCAAATTATCCGTGCTCAAATGCGGGCCATAATACAAATGCGCCAGATACTTGTTTTCGTCCGCCATAAATGCATACGTGGTGTTTCCGGCATCAAGCTTAAATATGCCGGACTCGGCATTAAATACAATTCCCATATCAACAATCCTTCCAATTTTTGAATTATTCTATAAGATAATCCTTAAAATGCTGATTTCAAGCGGTAGAAAAAACTTTTATGACTTGACTAAAAAAATTTATGTTGTATTATAGTTGCAACCTTAAATTTTTGGAGATATTTTTATGTCTGAAACTATCGTAAAATCGCGTTGGCGTTTTTTCCCACTCTTGGGCCTCATACTGCTTGCCATGGTGGGAACATTAGTATACTTTGAAGTTACTCCGGTTAATTTTAATAACGAATTTCTGGAGATGGCGATTCCGAAATATCAACATCAGCTGGAACGCCGTCAGGAACTCATGCAGGTGGTTCGGGAACGCACCGCCGCCGCCATTCCCAAACTGAATGTTGATGTGGCCGTGCTGGAACGCAAAATCAATGCGTTGAGGTTTAAACTGGACACCACGTCTCAATATGATTTACTGAATATCTCGCTGCTTGCTATGCAGATTATGGACTTGAAGACCCAAAGCGATATCTCTTATGACGCAATGCATAACTTAAATGGACTTTACGCCGATGCCGCCACCGAAGTAAACAACATAAGTATAATGCTGTCTCAAATTGACCCAAAAACTTTGACCAAATCGGAAGTTGAAAAAATCTCCGCATGTAGGCAGACTATTGCCGAACTTAATACGGAAATTCAGGCCGGGCAGGAGACGCTGACGCCCATAAATGTTGTTGCGGATAAGATAACTCACCAACTCAGTTCCCTGCTTGAAGAGGGCGAAGAACGCCGAAACGACGCTTTTGAACTCTGCTTCTTCACCCGTGGCGGCAAATTCACCGAAGTGATTCATTATGGCATTCTGCCGTTAAAATTTTGGCTTATAAGCCTGCCGGATACCATAGACATGCTGATTCCGGATGACGCCGTGTTCTGGTTTAACTTTTTTGGCTTACTGCTGTTTATCAATGTGCCAATGTTTTTTATCGGCAAATATTATATTTTTAAACATCTGGTAAAAAACACTCCGCTGTCCGGCGAATATACCGCAAGCCGGATCTGGCCGGTTGGTACTTTGTGCATCGGAATCGGGCTGGCGGCATTCTTAGCCCATTTTCTGATTGGAGTAAGCCTCAGCAGCGGCTTACTCCAAGCCGGATACAGTGCAATTTATTTAGGTTGTTTACTGTTAGCTCTGGCTTTCCGCATCCCGCGCAAAAGATTATTTGCATGTTTTATGTTGTATGTACCTTCCATCATTATCGCAACTCTGGCGCGCGGCATGTACTGTACTCTGATTTTCTATACGCCGCTGGTTATGATAATCCCGCCGTTATGTCTTATCGGAACTCTGATTCTGATTTTTATGCTGTTCCGGCATCGCTACCCCATGCTGGATACATCGCTAAGCATATTAACTATCTTAGTTTATTTAGGGGCGGGATATCTGGCCTTTATCGGATTGCCGTATCTGGGATTTACCGCCATACTGATTTGGTTGTCCAGAGTAATTCAATTTTTAGTGGTGCTAACGCTTACTCAGATTACTTTGCGTTCAATTAAAGCAAATCCGCAGCGTAATCATTTTAACAATTTTCTATCCTCATTATGGATACCGTCTTTATGGGGGTTTCTGTTGTGCAGTTTTGTTATCAACCTCACGTCCACCTATCATTTGTCCGACTGGAACAATATGTTTTTCGGCAACTTGCCGCTGCCGGAGCAAATTTGTTCTTTCAGCGTCTTTGATTTGGCAATTATTATTTCCGCATTCTTTGTAATGCGCTTCTTGATCCGATTCGGCCGGCAACTGGTGATTGATATTTATCGGGAAGAAGCCGAAGCCGGCACCATTCCGTCATTTATGACTTTAGGCGCATACATTGCTTGGACTTTTTATGTGCTGTTTGTATTGATAACGCTAAGCGTTAATCCATCAAGCATTTTAGTAGTTTTGGGCGGGTTCAGTATGGGGGTTGGGTTTGCCATGAAAGAGGTGCTGGAAAACTTTGTGGCCGGAATCATCCTGCTGGTTGGTCAGCATGTGCGTCCCGGTGATATTATTGAATTCGACGGCATTATGGGGAGGGTGAAAACCGTGAACTTCCGGGCCACCGTGGTCGAGGCTTTTGACGGTTCGGTAATTACCCTGCCCAATACCCGGGTTATCGGCAAAGACTTCCGCAACTGGACCAGAAACCATAAACTGATGCGTAAAAATATCTCAATCGGAGTGTCTTACAATGCCGATATGGATTTAGTGCGTAAAATACTGATGGAGGTCGCCACCAGTATGCCTACCGTCTTCAAGTACCCACGCCCCACCGTTTTATGCGACGACTTTGCCGACAGCAGCGTGAATTTTGTGGTGCGAATCTGGATATCCGCAGCAAACTTCCCGGAAGTAAGTTCCGAATACCGGGAACGGGTGTTTGCCGAATTCCAAAAAAATGGCATAGAAATTCCATTCCCGCAAATGGATGTACATATGATTGAAAATCAACAGTCTAACGGAGAATAATATGAAAAACAATAATATTTGGATTTGGGGTTATGTATTGAAG
>CAZEHZ010000076.1:0-10916 GCA_964512385.1 uncultured Victivallaceae bacterium
TGTCGGAGTCGAACCGACGACCTGATGATTACAAGTCAGCTGCTCTACCACTGAGCTAAACCGGCGAAGAACTCTTTTAAGATAATGTCAAATGGAAAAAATGCAAGTCTTTAATGGAAGAAAATTGCGATAAACTGTTGGAATGCGGAGTGAAAAGTGGTAAAAACATAAAAAATGCGTTTTTTTAGTAGGATAATTGAGAAAAAAACTTGAAATTTGAAATAAAACCATTACAGTTCTATGTTGCATTATAAGTACGAATTCCGCTCTGAACAGGTGGCGGGTTCAATAAATATGGATTCACGGGAGATAGAACGTGGCTAAAGATAGTAATTATGTAATAGAATTGCTGGTTGATAACGGTTTGCTTACGCAGGAGCAGGCTGATAATGCGGTGGAATATGCACGCAGTCATTCCAACGAAGAGCAGATTATTGACGCAGTGGATGCCGTTCGGATTTTGAAATATGCTCCGGACGATATGATTCTTCAGGTGCTCGCCAATGAGTACGGTATGGAAATTATTGACCTGAATAACTATGATATTCCGGAAGAGGTGCTGGCCTCCCTGCCGTCAGACGTTGTTTGCACATATAATGTTATTCCGGTAATGCGTCATGACGAAACTTTAACCATCGCCATGAGCGACCCCACCGATATGGATACGCTGGATGCCCTGCGTTATCTGCTTGGTCATGATGTGGATGCCGTGATAGCGCCGGCGGATCAGATTCAGCGGATTATTGACCGTCATTACCGCACGCTGGCCGACACCATGAATGAGTTTATGGGTGAAATGGGGGTGGATCAGAATGAACCGGCGAAAGACATCGGTACACTGGCCGGAACTAAGGAGACATTCTCGGACGATGAAGCATCGGTGGGGCGGCTGATTTCTCTGATTATTACGGAAGCGCATAAGATGCGTGCGTCCGACATTCACTTGGAACCGATGGAAAAGGATTACCGTATCCGGTATCGTATTGACGGTGTACTGCATAAGGTGGATTCGCCGCCGAAGTTTCTGCAGGCCAGTTTAACCAGCCGGTTAAAAATCATGGCGCGTATGGATATTACCGAAAAGCGGATTCCGCAGGACGGGCGTATTCAGATCAGCATTGGCGACAAGGATTTGGACTTGCGTGTGTCGGACATTCCCACCACGCATGGAGAAAGTATTGTAATGCGTATTTTGGATAAAGCCAGTATTCAGCTGGATATTCCGAAACTTGGTTTTTTTGCCGACGATATGGAGTTGGTGCAGCGTATTATTAACTATCCGGACGGTATCTTTTTGGTAACGGGGCCGACGGGTTCGGGTAAAACGACCAGTTTGTATGCGTTTTTGAACAGTATTAACTCGGTGGCCCGTAAGATTATTACGGTGGAAGACCCGGTGGAATATCTGTTGCCCGGTATCAATCAGGTACAGGTGGACAGAACGGTAAATATGACTTTTGCGGCGGCACTGCGTTCTATGTTGCGTCAGGCGCCGAATATCATCATGGTTGGGGAAATTCGAGACGTGGAAACGGCGGAAATCGCCATTAATGCGGCGTTGACCGGGCACTTGGTGTTCAGTACTCTGCATACGAACGATGCTCCGGGTGCGGTAACTCGTTTGATAGATATGGGCGTACAGCCGTTTTTGGTGGCGTCGTCATTGCGTGCGGTGATGGCACAGCGTCTTCTGCGGCGGGTTTGCAAATATTGTATGACAGAACATGCTCCGACTGCAATGGAGGCCAGACTGCTCAATTTACCGGAAGAGTATTTGACGGGGCGGAAGTTCTATAAAGGTACCGGTTGCGAACGTTGCGGGCATACCGGCTATAAAGGACGAGTGGGGATTTATGAAATCTTTACGATCACATCAGATATTGCCGGGTTGATCTTTAAGGGAGCAACGACGGCGGGGATACGTGAAGCGGCTCGTCGAAACGGGATGCGTTCGTTGCGTGATGACGCCATTCGCAAGGCCGAAAGCGGGGTTTCAACTTTGGAAGAAGTTATCCGCGTAACCATGATGGACGAAGAATAATCTAAATATAGGATATAGAAAATATGCTTGATGCTGCCAGTCAATCGTTGTGTGATCTAATTCTCCAGGCGGGAATCGCCACGGAAGCACAACTGAGGGAGATGGAGGACGAACAGGGGCGTTCGGGTAAAGATCTGTTTGAAGTCATTGTGGATTTTGGCTTGACAACGGAAAATGACTTGATGCGCCTGATGGCCGATAGTTTGAACACGGAAGTGGTGGACTTGGAAAATATCGTGATTCCGCCAGAGGTGATTGCGTTAATGAGTCCGGAAACGGCTCGGACTTACGGTGCGATTCCGGTAGATTTTACCGATGGGATTTTAAAGGCCGCCCTGCGTAATCCGCTGAGCTTCCAATTGCATGACGATTTGCGTTTTATTCAGGGGACGGATGTGGTTCCGTTGATAGCATTGCCGTCGCAGATTGATGCTTCAATTGAAAAATATTATCCGCCGGACATGAGTACGGTGCGAGATGTGCTGCAGGCTTTGGAAAGCGAAGCGGACAGTATGGAAAATCCCGAAGATGTGGATTTAAGCGGCACCAGTGAAGCGCCGATTGTGCGTTATGTGGATGCGGTTATCAGTCAGGCGATTAAAGATAAAGCGTCCGACATTCACTTTGAGCCGTTTGAAAAAGAGTTCCGGATTCGTTACCGGGTGGATGGTGCGCTGTATGAAATGCCGCCACCGCCGCTGACTTTGGCCGCCGCAATCATCAGCCGTATTAAAATTATGAGTAACCTGGATATTTCTGAACGCCGCATACCGCAGGACGGTCGTATTCAGAAACGCTATGCGGGGCGTGCGGTGGACTTGCGTGTGTCTTGTTTGCCGACAACTCACGGTGAGTCGGTAGTATTGCGTGTATTGGACCGTACCGTGGTGAATCTGAAGCTGGAAGCGTTAGGGATGAGCAGTGAAATTTTAGTAAAACTGCGTGAACTTATCCACTTGCCGAACGGCATCTTTTTGGTAACGGGGCCGACGGGTTCGGGTAAAACCACTACATTGTATTCGGCGTTGAGCGAAATTAACGTAATCGGGGATAAGCTGTTGACTGCCGAAGACCCGGTGGAATATGATATTGAAGGCTTGATACAGGTGCCGATTAACGATGCGGTGGGGATGACTTTCTATAAAGCACTGCGTGCGTTCCTGCGTCAGGACCCGGACCGGATTCTGGTAGGGGAAATTCGAGACTTTGAAACGGCGCAAACTGCTATTGAGGCGTCGCTTACCGGGCACTTTGTGTTCAGTACCCTGCATACTAACGACTCGGCGGGTGCGATTACCCGACTGGTGGATATGGGCGTGGAACCGTTCCTGATTTGCTCTTCGCTGGTTGGGGTATTGGCACAGCGTCTGATCCGGCGGGTTTGCCCGAACTGTAAAACGGCCTATACGCCGAGTGATGAAGAGTTGACCCGTTTGGATTTGGAACGTAATGACATTGGCGGACGCAAGTTCTATTACGGGCGCGGCTGTCCGGTTTGTAATCACACGGGTTATAAAGGGCGGAAAGCGATTGTGGAGCTGTTGATAATCAATCAGGAAATTGTGGAACTGATTTCCAACAATGCCTCCAGCAGTGAAATTCAGGAATGTGCACGCAAGCATGGCATGACCACCGTGCGTGAAGACGGTCTGATGGCGATTTTAAATGGCGAAACCACTGTAGACGAAGTATTAAGATATACCTAAGGTAAACGACACGGAAACGGGCGGTTAATTTTACGATTCAGCAGGAATGAGCGTAAAAATTGGCGGCTCGTTTACGCCGTTTGTTAAAGCGTGTTTTTTTGAATATCGGCCCGGCGACGGGCTATTAATGGAGGATGTATAGATTATGACAGTTGAAATGACTGATTTGTTGCAGCTTGTAGTGGATGAAGGCGTGAGCGACTTACATATTGAAGTTGGTGCGCCGCCGCTGGTGCGTTTGCATGGGGAAATCACCCCGTTGGATCTGCCGTGTTTGACGCCGGCGGATACGGAGCGGCTGATTAAGTCAATTTGTTCCGATGCGCACTTACAGCAGATTCAGGCCGTAGGTACGGTGGACTTGGGTTTTGCGTTTGGCGACCAGGCACGTTTCCGTGTAAGTGCATTTAAACAAAAAGGCGTGTTTGGTACGGTGTTGCGGCAGATTCCTAATAAGTTGCTGACGCTGGAACAGATTGGTTTGGGCGACCGTATTCGTGACTTGCTTTACCGTCCTCGTGGTCTGGTTCTGGTAACGGGGCCGACCGGTTCCGGAAAGTCCACCACGCTGGCCACCATGCTGGATATTATCAATCAGGAACGTGCCTGCCATATCATTACGATTGAAGACCCGATCGAATTTTATCACAATCATAAAAAGAGTGTGGTTATTCAGCGTGAAATCGGTGCGGACACCACCAGTTTTAAAGAAGCACTGCGCCGGGCGTTGCGTCAGGACCCGGACGTAATTCTGGTAGGGGAAATGCGAGACTTGGAAACGATGGAAGCGGCGGTAACGGCGGCGGAAACCGGGCACTTGGTGTTCGGCACCCTGCATACCACCGGTGCGGCTCGAACCGTAGACCGTATTGTGGACGCATTCCCGACCAATCAGCAGCAGCAGATTCGTACTCAGCTGGCGTCATCTCTGGTAGCGGTAATCAGTCAGGTGCTGTTGCATCGTGGCGACAAACCGGGTCGTGTGGCCGCCTTTGAAGTAATGATTAGTACGCCGTCCATTCAGGCTTTGATTCGTGATAATAAGACGTTCCGAATCACCAGTGAACTGCAGACCGGGGCAAAATGGGGTATGTATACGCTGGATACGCACTTGGTGGAATTGTATGCCAAGGGGCTGATAAGTTATAGTGAACTGATTACCAAATGTCAGGACGAAGAAGGCATTCTGGAAAAACTTAAACAAATGCAGTTGGCCGGTCAGCTGGAAAATGCATTGAAATAACATAAAGGAACTACCTAAATGGCGACATACGTTTATACTGCGGTAGACGCTAACGGCAAAGAAGTAAAAGGTAAGATTCAGTCCACTACCGAAGATATGGCCGCATTGGATTTGCGGAAGAAAGGGCTGTTCCCCACCACGGTGCGTTCGGAAATTAAAGATAAAATAGCCAAACGCCGGGTGAATAAAACCGCAAAAGAGTCCGGCGGTGCAATGTTTGTTATGGGTAAAGGTAAAATCGGGAAGAAAGACCTGATGGTGCTTACCCGGCAGATGGCAACGTTGCTGGAGGCCGGTTTGCCGTTGATTCGTGCGTTGCGCACGCTGGAACGTCAGAGTAAGAAGATGGGGCTTAAAAAGGTGCTGGGCAGTGTGGCGGATACGGTGGAAGAAGGTTCAACCTTCTCCGAAGCGCTGGCGAAACACCCGCGTACCTTTAACAAGTTGTACTTGAACATGGTGCGTGCCGGTGAAGCCGCCGGTGCGATGGACGTTATTTTGGCACGTTTAGCGTTCTTTATGGAAAAGAATGCCAAGATTATCGGTAAAATCAAGTCGGCCATGATTTACCCGTCGGCGGTAGTTATTATTGCTACGGCAATCGTAATCTTCCTGATGGTGTTTATCGTACCTAAGTTCCAGGAAATCTTTAAAGACTTGACACCGGGTAAACCGTTGCCGGCGCTTACTATGGCGGTAATGGACTGCAGTACCTACATGCAGCATAATTTCGTATCATTGTTGATTTGGATTGGTGCAATTGTGGTGGGCTATGTAATATTGAATAAGATCAGTTTCGGCAAGCTGGTGTTTGATACGATCAAATACCGGATGCCGCTGTTCGGGCCGATTGTGTCAAAAGGCAGTGTGGCGCGATTCTCCCGTACTTTAAGTACGTTGATGTCGGCGGGTGTGCCGATTTTGAATGCGTTGAACATTGTGCGTGATACCTCTGGTAATGAAGTGGTGTCCCGTGCGGTGCAGACGATACATGATGCGGTAAAAGAAGGCGAAGGCGTAGCCGGGCCGTTAAGCATCACCAATGTATTTCCGCAGATGGTGGTAAGTATGGTGGAAGTAGGCGAAGAAACCGGTCGTTTGCCGGAAATGTTGGATAAAATCGCTGAAACTTATGAAGAAGAAGTGGACCAGGCGGTGAATGCGTTGACCAGCTTGATTGAACCGTTACTGATTGTATTTTTGGGTGGTATCGTTGGTACGTTGGTTATCGCAATGTTTATGCCGTTGATCGGGTTGATTGACGGGATGTCCGGCAACTAAGAGGCGGAAAAATGGAAAATAACAAGGTATTTGCGGTTATATTGGCCGGTGGGCGTGGCGAGCGGTTTTGGCCGCAGAGTCGAGCCAGCCATCCTAAGCAGTTATTGCGTTTAATGGGCAATCTTACAATGATTGAACAGGCCACGGATCGTTTGATTCCGCTGGTTCCGGTAGAGAATATCCTTGTTATAACCAATCAGGAATACGTCAATTCGATGCAGCAGTTGTTGCGGCGTATTCCCTCTGGAAATATTATTGGAGAATTGACCGGGCTGGACACGGCGCCGTGTATGGCGTTGGCGGCGGGGATTATCCGGGCCAGAGCCGGAGCGGACGGCGACCCGGTTATGGTGGTGTCGCCGGCCGACCATATAATTCGGAACAGCGGTCGTTTTCGGGAGATTATGGCCGATGCGGTGGCGTATGCTGCTAAAAATGAGGTTTTGGTAACCTTAGGGGTTAAGCCGCGCTTCCTCAGTACCGGGTTTGGCTATGTCAAGCACGGCATTTTGCTTGAGCAGACCGAGCATACCAGAATTTTTCAGGTGGAGTCATTCACTGAAAAGCCGAATTCGGCCATTGCGGAAGCCTGTATTGCCTCTGGCCGATGCTGGTGGAACAGTGGATTTTTTGTATGGCGGCACAGTGTGATTATGAACGCCATGCAAGAGGTGGCCCCCGGCTTGCATAAGTTGGCGGCCGAGGCTGAACTGGCGGAATTGGAGCATGATTTGTTGCCGGTATTGCGCAGTGGTTATGCGGCATTAAGCCGGAACTCCATTGATTACGCCATTATGGAAAAAACCGGTAACATTGTCGTTGCGGAGGTGGATTTTGACTGGGAGGATGTCGGCAGTTGGACCTCTATGCGCAGTCAAACCCGTGCCGGAGCGAATAACAACGTAGTACGTGGTTTATTTGCCTCGCTGGACACCTACGATTGTTGTGTAGTCAGCACGCCGGGGCATTTGGTGGCAACGATAGATGTTCGGGATTTGATAATTGTTCATACCGATGATGCCACTTTAGTTTGTTCCGAAAAATCGGCTCAGCGGGTAAAAGAGCTGGTGCAGAAACTTAATAAGAACCCGGAAATGCAGAAATTCTTGTAATTGCTTTTTTTTAGCATAGTGTTGCAGGTTAAAACGGCAGAGTCTTGGAGCGGGTTTGGAGTGAAAATATCATGGATAATACCGTGTATAGCGGCGTTGATGCTGAATGGATATTGTTAAATATCGGCAATACCACCACTCAGATTGCCGCCCGGTTACCCGATGGTCGAATTGAGATTATTAACGAGTCGGCTACGGAAACGCTGGATTTAACGCCGTGGTGGAATTGTAAATTGGCCGCCGCCAGTGTGGTGCCGTTCTGGACAAAACAGCTGGCGGATGGCGGGGCGTTTTTAGTAAATTCCGCTCATTCCGGCGGGCTTGATTTGAGTTGTATGGATAGTTCAACCTTAGGAGCCGACCGCTTGGCAAATTCGATTTGCGCGGATAGGGAGTTTCCCGGTAAAGCGGTGGTGGTGTGTGATTTCGGCACGGCAATTGATATAGAGGTTTTGGATGGCGGGCATCGCATGCTTGGCGGCGCAATCATGCCGGGGCGGAAGTTGCTGCGGCAGAGTCTAAATCGTGGTACGGCACAGTTGCCGGAATTGCCGTTGAGCAATACCGTACCGGAAAAAATTGGTTATAATACGGTAAGTGCGCTGGCGTTGGGGATAGATGCCGGAGTCATCGGCAGTGTGCGTGAAGTGCTGAAGCGGATTCAGCATGCTTTGGGAACTCCGGCGGTTTATGTTGGAATTGGCGGCGATGCGGAGTATTTTTTACCGCATTTTGCCAAAATGAAATATGGTGGCAAAGATTTTACTTTGCGTGGCGTGGCGTTAAGTTTGGAGTATGAATTGAAAAATGCGCGTTAAAATTTGTGGGATTCAGAATGAGACCGATTTGCAGACGGCAGTACGTGCCGGAGCGGATGCCGTGGGCTTTCAAGTGGGGCAATTGTACGCATCACGCAGTTTCATTCTGCCCAGTACGGCGCGTCGGCTAATGGAGCAGTTGCCGGTGCTGGTAGTGCCGGTGCTGGTTACGCATTTGAATACGGCGGATGAAATTTTAGAGTTGATAAAGCACTCTGGCATTGCCTCGGTTCAGCTCAGCCGGAACTGCGCCCCGGCCGAAATTGCCGTGTTAAGAGATAAAATGCCGGCATTCGGCAAGATTATTTATACTGATTATATTCATAATCTTACGCCGGAAATGGTTATGGCGGAACTGATTCCGCTGGTGGACGCCGTGGATTTGGACTGTTGTAATGCGGCGGCGGATTTAGTGGGTGTGGATACCGCCAATAAGTGCTATGCATGGGATGCGGCGGCGGAGTATATTCAAAAATCGGTTTTGCCGGTGATAGTGTCCGGCCGGTTGAATGCCGAAAATGTGCGGCAGGCAATTCGCACGGCCAAGCCGTTTGGCGTGGATGCGTGTTCATTATTAAAGAATCCGGATGGCGGCTTGAATGAGTCGGCCGCCGCCGCTTTTGTATGGAATAGTAAACAGGAATTTTTTAACCGATAAAAGGTGAGTTCATGCGTAAGTTTTTAGGAGCGTTTTTAGTGGCGTCGTTATTTTTAAGCGGTGCGGCGATGGCGAATGAGTCGGAGGCGGCGGAAAATAGTAATTTAGCCAATATGGGGCGTGGCGTGGTTAATATTGGAACCTGTTTTCTGGAAGTTCCGCGGGCGATGGTTTACCGGAACAGCGAATTGCCGTTCTGGGGATTTGTCGGCGGAGCGGTGGAAGGCACGGGACTCACTGCGATGCGGGCTTTTTCCGGCGTTACCGATATTTTGTTTTTAGGTTTTGACCGTGGTATGTGGTTTAATAATACTACGTTTTGTGACTATGTATGGGATTCGCAGTGGCTCCCGGTGAATGAATAAAAGATGCAGGACAATAGATATGAATAAGAATATTCCGGCGATTGATTTTGGCCGTGTTGATGAGTTGATAAAACTGGCGTTGAGTGAGGATTTGGGCGATTTAGGCGATACTACCACCAAGTCGGTAATTCCGGTCGGGCTGGCGGCGGTTGCCGTGTTGAAAGCCAAAGAAGAGTGTATTTGCGCCGGACTGCCGGTGGCGGCCAGAGTTTTTGCCGATGTAGACCGCACAATTCGTTTTGAGTCATTGGTGAACGAGGGCGATTTATGCGCTAAAGGCACGGTTATGGCGAAAGTGTACGGCTCGGCGCAGTCACTACTCACGGCGGAGCGCACGGCGTTGAATTTTTTGCAGCGTTTATGCGGCGTGGCAACCGTGGCGCATCGCTACATGAAGTGTCTGGAAGGTACTAAAACTAAGGTGCTGGATACCCGTAAAACTACGCCGGGATATCGGAATTTAGAGAAATATGCCGTGGCCGTGGGCGGGGCAACCAACCATCGGATTGGGTTGTTTGACCGTATTATGATTAAGGATAATCACCGGGAATTGGCCGGAATGGAAGGCTCCGGCGGGATTGCCCGCAGTGTGGCCAGAGCCAGAGCGATGTTCCCGCAGCTGGAAGTGCAGGTGGAGGCCGATTCATTGGATGAAGTTCGTGAAGCGGTAGCCGCCCAAGCCGATTACATTTTATTGGATAATATGGACGACGCTACCATGGCGGAGGCGGTTAAGATTAATCAGAATACGGCCAAGTTAGAGGCCTCCGGCGGGATTACGCTGGAACGTTTACCGAATATTGGCAAGTTGGGCGTAGATTTTGTGTCGGTCGGGGCCTTGACGCATTCGGTTAAAGCCAGCGATATTTCCATGGATATCATTGCGGAAGTACAGAAATGATCGCCAAACTCCGTGGAACCGTGTGGAGTTGCGACTTTAATCGTGTAGTGTTGAACGTACACGATGTGGGATACGAGTTGCAAATTTCCACCGCCACTTATGAGCGTCTATCCGGCGAAACCGCACCGGTTGAGCTTTTTGTACATACTCAAGTGCGTGAAGACGCCATTACGCTGTTTGGTTTTGCGTCAGAAGCCGAAAAAGCGTTATTTGAATTATTGCTTACGGTCAGCGGTGTGGGCGGCAAATTAGCTCTAAGCGTATTGTCCGGCTTGCCGGTCGAGACCGTCTGCCGTGCCGTGGCCGACAAAAATATTGCGGTCTTGTCCAAAATCAGCGGCATAGGCAAGCGCACTGCCGAACGCATTTCCGTAGAATTACATGATAAAGTTGCCGGAATCGCCGCATTAAATGGTACTGGTTTGATACCCGGAGCCGTTAAAATACCGTCTGGAATCGCTTCCACTGCGGTTAATGATGCCGTATTAGCCTTGGAACAACTTGGTTTTAAACGAGATACCGCGTTGGCTTCATTGCATTCCATCGCCGCCGACTTGCCCGAAGATGAGCTTACGCCGGAAAACCTCCTGCGTTTAGGCCTGCAAGCCCTGAACCGTTGATGCTTTACTGCGGATATTCCAATCGACTATTTAAAGTTTTTTTTATGTTTTTTGAGTTTGTGATTTGACTTTTTCCAGTATAGAGGTATATTAAAGGCATGGTTCGAGAATAACATGTGTCCCTATCGTCTAGAGGCCTAGGACACCGGGTTTTCATCCCGGCAACCAGGG
>CAZEHZ010000077.1:0-10866 GCA_964512385.1 uncultured Victivallaceae bacterium
GTCATTTTCTGCCATGTGCCAATCCTTTTATATATTTATACATTTTTCTATACAATTATTCATAGAATAATGTACACTTAAAAGGAGCATTTACAAGGTAAAAAAGTAAAAAAAAGCCGTTTCCCCGCCGGATTCGGGATATCGGCAACCGATTTTAATTCATGTGGTCAATACGGAAGAAACAACTAATAAGATTTTTCAAATTTCCAGCTTAAAACCTTCGCCTGCAATTGTTCGCCGTTATTGATAATGGCCAGCATAAACTCCGCCATTTTGCCGGATTGCGGCCAGTATCCATTTTGCCAATTATCAGAAACTCCATCCACTGCGCACCGTAAAACACCGGTCTCGCCCGGTTTCAACTCCAACTCGCCGGCGATTAACCGTCCACGATCCGGAACAAACACCTGCATCAGGCCGTTTTCCTTTTCAATTAACGGTTTATCCAGTGTGAGCGTATGTTGCTCCGGCGAGTATCTTTCCACTTTAGCCAGCACAATATCATCCGCCGGTAAACTTTCGCCATCCGAACTGCAATAAAATCCCATTATGCGCCCCGCCATATCACCGCCATCAATATTTTCCGGCAGTTTGACAATCCTCTCATCCAAAGTCATCAAATCACGATTCAACCGCCATTCCGCCAAGGGGTTACCAAGCATATAAGGCATAATCGGATTATGCCGCCGGCTGAACGGCATATAAAAAGCCCCAACTTTTATCGGTTCGGCCCCGGTATTGGCAATCTTGGCGGTCATGCTCAACTTACAATCGCCCTCCATACTGAAGAACCCGGAATAACACTGTTTTTTATTTGACAGTTCAGTTTGATTGGCCGCCAGCTTAACCTCCCCGTTCACCGTTTGCGGCTTATTTGGAGCAAAATGTATAACAATTTGTTCAATAACAATTTTCAAATTGTCATCCCCGGTAATTTTTAAATTGCTTTGTTGCAAATCCAAAGGATTAACCGTCAAAACAATTTTCTGTGGCAAAGTGGAGGCGTTTATAGTTTGCGCCGTCAGCATGTGCTGTTGTTTGTCATCCCAAATCTGCAGTTCGCCATTACCATGACAGGAAGCCACATCTATGGTTAGCTGATAAACTTCTCCCCACCCGGCCTGAGGTACATTATGCCAACTAAACCATGCCGCACCATCCTTCGGCAGGAACACCTCAAGTCCGGCGCCGTTCAGCAGTCCGGGCTTCAGTACGCGCTTTACCAGACAACGGCTTGAGGCGGCCGGCGTCAATGGATTGCAGAAAACAAAATCCAGCACCGCCTGAGGCAACGGCAGCGGCCGAAATAATCCCGGCAACTCTTTCCGGTAAAGTTGATGCGGCCGCAACGGTTTTATACTGGTCGTCGAATCCGCAATATTGCGGATATCGGCATCGCCGACATATAGCACGTCCGCCCCCACGATCAGTCGCCTTGCCGCTTCATCCGGCGGGCGGCGACAATCAACAAAACCAATTTTTGGATTATTGGTAAGATAATGAAGTACAAGCTGATAAGGCCGTGGATGTTTATCTCTGGTCATGGTCAAATCCTGGCCTATCGCCACCATTTTGGCGGTATCGGCAAATTCCAAAGCCTGCTTTGCCGCTATCATGTCGGCATAATAAATCTGGTTATGAGACTCCACTTCACTCCACATCCAATTCAGATAAGGCAAAAAAATCGGTGTCTGGCAAATCACCACCAAAATCACTGTTGCTTTAGCCTTTTTACTTCGGCTCCAAATCCATACCGCCGCCAGTGCAATATAGGCAAACGCCGTTACCGGCACAATAATATACCGCCCCCACGAGGTCAAAATCATATTCCGGCCCAGCGCAAAATCCGGTAGCAGCATATAGCCCAATCCTAATTGCACCATATAGATTATGCCGCCGAATAAGATAAAAAAACTCAAGATTTTTAAACGGCCGTCGTTCCTTAACCACCCGATTGTACCCACTCCGCCGCTCAGCAGAACCAATAACGTAAATATGCTCAATGTAACAATTCCGGCATTGATTTCCGGCATAATAATAAAGTGATTGACCACACGTTCAATAATAATGCCGCAAAAATCGTACGCCGGGTTATTATAGAACCACTCTCCTATCACCGATAACGACCGCATATTGTCAAAACGCCCGTTAAGCTGATGACTCTGCATTATCGCCGTCCAGCTAAGTTGCGCCAAGTAACCGCAGATTAATGCGGCACATACCGGTATTGCACCGCCAACTCGTTTAATAAAGCCTGATTTTCGTTTAAAAATCCGTCGCCGGAAAAACCACGGGATAATTGCCAGCATCAGATACTGCACGCCAATCAGAAAAACGATAACTGTACAGTTTTTTTTCAGCAAACAAAACACCGGAACCGTAAGTAACAATAAAACACTAAGTAATAAGTTTTTACGGTAAAATACAAAAACGATTAACATTAAATAGCCCCAACCTATTGCCATGGGTAATTCGGCATATACTCCGGTAAAGGCATAGTTGGTCTCTTCACTGATCGGCCGGAACGCTAAAGGAAGCAACAGTAAAACCATGGACAACAGAAGATTACTGACTGGAGTCCGCCAATTCTGCCGATACATTACCGCCGTCAAACCGCATAGAATAAATAAACTGACTCCGTAAATTGCAATCCCCGCCGAGAACTGCCCATATAGAGCCAGCGTAAAATAGGAAAGTAACGCCAATCCCGGCGGATAAGTAACATGGCGCGTCAAGTCCGCAAATTTGTAACTGAATCCTTGATAAAGATAAGTATTCTTAACCACCACCGCCCAATGCGAAAATTCATCATAAGTCACAAATTGCATAGGCTTGGAAATGTACAGCAATCCGGCGGCCGCCAACACAAAAAACAACAATCCGGGAGTAAAAAAATTATGACGGAATTCGTTCCAGCCATGTGTCCGCCATAATACCATTACACATATTCCGTATAAGCAAAGACTTAATAGAAAATATCCACCGGCCGCCCACGACAATTGCTCAAAACAACCAGCCGCATAAGTCCATAACACCAGTCCGCACAACCACGGCAACAAAGCCAACTCCATCCGTTTACGGCAAATTGCCGAAAAACAGGCAGGTCCGGCCAACAAACAGAGCATTAAAACTGAAAAAAACATTTTATTCCCTACTATAAAATTAAAAGCTTCCGACTCCGGGAGTGTTCAAACCAACCAAGTATATCAAAAAATAGTCGATTTGTCAATAGGGGAATAATATTTTTAGTGTTTTTATTTCATAATATAAAATTATTTAGATTTGTTATCCGACTTTACCGTAAACTGCTCAGTCTACTGCCACATAAAATCCCAAAACATTTCATCGTCATAAAAGAAGTCGTTGTTAAAGCAGCCGGTATCTGGCTTCCTGCGCCATCTCCGCTTCTGCAATCCATATACACAATATCTTTAACCGGTGATTTGTCGTTCTCCGGTTCAGCCCCGGCGCAAAAGTTCGGAAAATATCACTTCAATTAACTGCACCGTCCACTCCACATCCGCTCCGGCCCGATGCGCCGCCATATCGTCAAACGGGTCTTCCAGCTGAAATGTCCGCCGCAAATTCTGCAAGCTGTAGCTGGGCAGGCCTTTAAATACCTCTCTGGTCAGGCGAAGTGAATCCAGTGTCTTGCCGCTCCATAACGGCAATCCACTCCGTGCCAGCGACTCCTGCAGAAAACCCAAGTCAAACCGGGCATTATGCGCCACCAGCGTACTGTTATTGGCAAAATCCAAAAATTCGTATCCCACCTGAGTAAACTTAGGCGCATTCATCACCATTACGTCGCTGATGTGATGAATTCTCTGCGCTTCAAACGGAATTGCCCGCCCCGGATGAATCAACGATGAATATCTGCTAATCGTGCCATCGGTCTCCACTCTGGCGGCGGCCAACTCCACAATGCGGTCATTGGCCGGGCTCATGCCGGTCGTCTCCACATCGAACACCGTAAACGGGCCTAATTCGTGCCACAACATGCAAAAACCGCCCCGGCTCAACGTTCGTAGCCGTTCGGGAAACGCTGCTTCCAGCGCCATGCCGACTCAATAATTGCGGCGGCCGACTCAAATTCCGGTTTCCAGTTCAGCATCTTCCGGGCCCGGTCGGAACACGCAATCAGCCGTGCCGGATCTCCCGGTCGACGGTCGGCGATTTCCACCTTAAAATCACGCCCGGTTACCCGACGGGTTTCATCCACAATCTCTTTTACGCTTAAACCGTTGCCGGTACCAAGGTTATAGTGTCCGCTCTCCGGTGCGGTCAGTGCCAGCATGTGAGCTTGAGCCAAGTCCAGAATATGAATATAGTCACGAATGCAGGTGCCGTCCGGCGTATCATAATCTTCACCGTAAATCATCACTTTTTCACGCTGCCCCATCGCAGCCTGCAGAATGATTGGAATCAGATGCGTTTCCGGCTTATGGTCTTCACCATAATTTTCCGACGCTCCGGCGGCGTTAAAATAACGCAGTGCCGCATACTTAAGCCCGTGAATCTGATAGTACCATTTCAGCACTTTTTCAAAGCATAATTTGGATTCGCCATACGGATTTATCGGTTCCTGCCGGTCAAACTCCCGAATCGGCACCTGCTCCGGCTGGCCGAATGTGGCGGCCGTGCTGGAGAAAACAATGCTTTCCACTCCGGTTTCCACCGCCGCATCCAGTAAATTTAAGCCGTAGGCCAGATTGTTGCGGAAATATTTGGACGGATTAGTCATCGACTCGCCAACCAGCGAGAACGCCGCAAAGTGCATAATTCCGTCAAACTTTTCCTGCTTCATTACGTCAAATATTTTCTCCCGGTCGGCCAGGTTGCCCACCACCAATTTGGCGCGCGGGTCCACCGCATTGGCGTGGCCGGTGATTAAAGCGTCAAATACCACCACTTCATAATCATGATTAAGCAAATACTCGGTACACGCACTGCCGATATATCCGGCGCCGCCGCAAACTAAAATCTTTTTCATTCTATTATAAACTCCTTAAACTTCCATTATCATAAGCCGTTACTCGGCCCGCAAAACTTCAATCGGGTTCTGCTGCGCCGCCTTCCACGCCGGATACGTGCCGAAAATCACGCCGACCGCCCCGGCAATCGCCAAACTTGCCACTATACTCCACGTGGAGTACACCGCCGGCATATCGGCATAAATGGTAATCACCTTCGAGATACCGATTCCGGTAAGAATGCCCAACACGCCGCCTAAACTGGTCAGGAACACGGTTTCAATTAAAAACTGGAACAGAATATCCGACTTCTGCGCCCCCAGCGCCCGCCGGGTGCCAATCTCCTTACGCCGTTCAAACACGCTGGCCAGCATAATGTTCATAATCCCGATCCCCCCCACAATCAGCGAGATACCGGCGATTGAACCCATTACAATGGTAAAAATATTCTGCGTCGCCTCCCGTTGTTTCAGCAAGTCCAGCGGCACCAGCACGCCCCAGTCCTGCTTAGTGCCGTGCGCTTTGCTTAAATACGAGGTAATTCGCTTAGACGTATCGTCTATATAAAACGTATCCCGCACCTTGGCCAACAGCAAATCGTACTCCACCAGCGTGATGGATGAGGTTCGCCGATTCATGATAAACGAATAGTTCTTCGTCAGCGACTGCAGGGTTTTAGACGGCACTAAAATCATATCATTCGGGCTGTCGAGTTCCGGAAAACTGGCCCCGATATCATTTTCAATCTCGCCCACAATTTTAAAACTGCGCCCCTCCACTTTTATGATTTTGCCCACCACATCGGTAGTCCCCAGCGAGAATAATTTGCGTTTGGCGTCTTTCCCCACCACGCACACCTGCGCATCGTTTTCATAGTCCGACGGCGCCAGCCAGCGACCACGGGTTATTTTAGAATTTGACTCTTTCTGAAACCCGATATCCGTTCCCACCAGCTTGGTATCCAGCGACGTCAGCCCCCGCAGTACCTTAAGCCGGGAGTTTCGCATTGCGGTAACATTCTCAATGTTATCCATTTTCTTTACATTCTGCAAGTCTTTTTCCACCAAGCCATAACGTTCCACCATACTTTGATCGTTGCTGGCGGAGCCCTCCTGCGGCGGTTTTTTGCTGTAAATTAAAATCTTATCAATTCCCAGCGCCTGCAACTGCTCCAACGCCTTCTGCTTGGCCCCTTCCGAAATCGCCAGCATAGCAATTACACTGCCCACACCGAAAATAACCCCTAAACTGGTCAATACCGAGCGAATCTTGTGCAGTAACAAGTTATGTAAAGACAAACCGATTAAATCGCCGGGCAGCATCATCTTTCCGTTCCTCCGGCCACAATGCTCTCAATTCTGCCGTCCCGCAAGCGAATCACCTGGTCAAAGTGCGCCTCCAGTGCCGGGTTATGCGTTACCATAATAATCGTAACGCCGGTGTCGTGCAGACCATGAAACATTTTCATCACTTCCCCGCTGGTTTTTTCGTCCAGATTCCCGGTTGGTTCGTCGGCCAGTAAAAACGCCGGATAGTTGCTTAGCGCTCTGGCCACCGCCACCCGCTGGCACTCCCCGCCGGACAACTGCGTAGGGCGATGCCCCAGCCGATGCCCCAATTTCACCTGTTGAGCCAATTCAATGGCACGTGCCCGGCGTTCTTTGGCGTTTACCCGCCCATATACCATCGGCACTTCAATATTCTGCTCCACCGTCAAATGCGGAAACAAATTGAAGGACTGAAAAATAAACCCGATTTTTTTGTTACGAATCGTAGCCAGTTCCGAGTCGGTAAGTTTTTCCACTTCAATATCTTCCAAAATATACTGCCCGCCGGTCGGCACATCCAGCATACCTAAGATATTCAACAGTGTGGATTTGCCGGAGCCGGAGGTCCCGATAATCCCCACAAACTCGCCGCGCTTAACCTCAAAGTTCAACCCCTTCAGCACCGGCACCGCAAGCGGCCCGGCATAGTAGGTTTTCTGCAAATCAATTAAGCGCACCAAAGCATCGGAGTGCGGCTTGGCTACTTCAACATTCTGACTCATAACTATTTATCGCCTTCACGTTTTTGGAATGGCCGATATAGATAAACCACATCGCCCTCAGCTACGCCCTCGGTAATTTCCACTAAAGTATCGTTACTGCGCCCCAAGGTTACCGGAACCTCTTTCGGCCCGGTGGCGGACTCTTTATACACCAGGAAGTTATTACCCTGTTCAAACACGGCTTCCACCGGCACACTGAGCACATCTTTTACCACATCGGTAATCACTTCCAGCTGAACGCTCATGCCGTTCACCAGTTGTTCGCCGCCCTCGGTAAGTTCAATTTTACTCTTATAAATTTTGGGTGAATTTGTATCCCAGAACAATACGTTTACCGGCACGGTGGCGATGTCGTCAATTTTACCCTTCAACTTTACGCCCTGTAAGGAGTCCGGAGTAATAATTACCTCGTTCCCTACGTTCACCTTACTGCGGTAAAGTTCCGGCAAATCAAACTCTACAATAAGTTTACGCATATCCGGAATAGTAATCAGCACCATACCCCGATATACATCCATACCTTTTTTAATTTCGGTACGTCCCCAGCGGTCATCCGGATCGCCGTACAGCACAATGCCGTCTACCGGAGCAATAATCTCCATCATGGGCAGATAGCTTTTCTGCTGTTCCAAATCCTTGGCTTTCCGGCGGATACGAGTTTTCATATTATCGATTTGCCGCTGTTTCTGCACTCGCTGACTGTCAATTGAAACTTTAACTTTTTCCAAATTAAGTTTAGCCTGCGCCACCGAGTTTTCCAAATCCTTAATCTTGGTCGGATTATCGTAACGCAAAAACACCTTGCGGGAGCTTTCGGCCGACTCAACCGCTTTTTCGGCAGTTTCGATGGCTTTTTTCTTGGTATCCAAATTCGCCTGCAGTTTGGCATATTCCGCACTGTCCGATGAACTGGTATTCATTTGGTCCTGATAATCTTCATACTCCGAGCGGGCTTTTTTCAGTGCCGTTTCAGCGTCGCTGATTTTAGCATCAAAATTATCCCGGTTTTCCCGCAGTTGGTAACGGCGGTACTTACGCAGAGAATCATCGGCCTGGTCCAGCCGGTCGGTCGCCGTCCGCATGGTTTCCGCATCGGTACTGATCTGGATATTCTGTTCCTGAACCAGCACTTCCAGCTCTTTTTCCAGATTATCGAGTTCCACCGTGGCGTCTTCAATCGTATTTTTCAAATTTTCCGAGTCAAAAGTCGCAAGTTTTTCGCCCTCTTTTACCTGCGTACTTTCCGGCACAATATCCAGCAACTTGGTGCTCAAATTGGCTTCCATGCTGAGTTTATGTTTTTTTCTGGAATTCACATTCCCGCCGGCGGTAATGCCCAGCACCAGTTCGCCCCGTTTTATAGTATAGGTACGATCCAGCACCTCTTTACTGCCGCTGCCGGCCGTAACTGTCTTTGCTTTTTTGCGGTAAAAGTAATAACCGCCGCCACCTAATAGAGCGGCGATTATCACAATACTAAGCAGTTTTTTAGTTTTCAACGCCATTCTGCGGTAACTCCTGCTTAAACTCCCTCATACCCGGAGCATTTTCCAGTTCTTCATTCACCGTTTCCAGCGTTGTCGGGGTTTCCGGGAAAGCCGGAGAATTACGGATAATATTTCCCAAATCCTTGCTGTCCATCGCCTGCTGCGCCGGATTATACACTACGCCGGACTCCTGTTCCGCAACGGTCAACACACTGACACGCAAAATAAACACCAGCTGCACAATCTCCTTGGTGGTACTTTTGGCGGTAAAAAGTTCGCCGATCCACGGCATGTCGGACAAAAACGGTGTACGTTCCTGATTCAACACCTCACGAGTGTTAAACAACCCGCCCATGATAATAACCTGCCCGTCATGCATGGTTAAATTGGTATCAATACTGCGGATAGAGATAATCGGCACCTGATATGTTACACCGCTGGCCTGAATTTTTTCATATTGCAGAATGTTGGATACTTCCGGATTCACGTTCAACAGCACCGAATTACTGTTAATAATTTTCGGCGTAACCCGCATGGTAACCCCGATATTGCGGTACTTGGTGGAGAATGAAATACTGGAGCCGTTCTGCGACTGTTCCTGAATCGGGATATCCTGCCCGGTGTTGATAACCCCGGTATCGCCTCTGGAAATCACAATATTCGGCGACGACAGAATTTTAGCGTCCTGCGCCCCCATCAGCCATTGAAACATCACATTCACATTGGTATCATCACCGGCATACGGGAACCAGTTAAACATCGCCCCGGTATCCGATGAATTTGTACCGATGGCTTTCAATACCGACCCGCCGGTGGACACTACTTCGGAATCTTCGCCGGCCGCATTAAAACTTTTATCCCGCTGATTTACCGCCACCGACAAGTTGCGCTGCATCGAGTCATTCACCAGCACTTCCACCACTTTAGCCTCTATCAAAACCTGCGGTGAACGTTGATCCATAGCAGTAATTGCTTTTTTAAACACTTCCATTCTGGCGGCTTCATCGCAAATCAGAATTTTATTCTGTTCTGAATTATATTCCACATAGCCGTTTTTGCTGCACACGGCATCCAGAGTCTGCGCCAGTTTGCTGGCGGTGGTATTGCGGCAGTAATAGATTAAGGTAGCCTTGCCGTCGGCATCCGGAATTTCCACAAACTGCGGGGCATCGTCTTTCATTGCACTGCGCATTTCCAACGTGCTGGATGGCCGGTGCAGTAACTCCTGCAACTCCATTGCCACCCGCTGTACGTTCTGTTGTCCCTGCACCAAGTCCTCTTCGGTACGTACAATCGGGGCGGTGCCGTTGGCAAAAGAATTAACATCGCCGTCTTGAGCCGCCGCCTCTCCAATTCCGCCAATCATAGTAAAAAAGATTGCCGCGGCCAGCCGTTGCATCCATAATTTCTTCATCAGAAAGCTGATCCTTTTGTTTAATATTTTATCCATATTGTTCCAATAATATGTTACACCGGTAAAACGCTTTGTCAAGCATAAAAAGTAAAAAATCCAGATTTTATCCGTGCATAATTGATTTTTAATCTTTTCCTTCTGGACGCAGAGCAATTATGGTGTTATATTAAATGGATAATTTTTTTAGGAATATTTATTATGAGTGAATTGCTGAAAAACAAAACGGTGTGCATTGTGGGTCTGGGACTGCTGGGTACATCGCTGGCGCTGGCGTTACGCGGGGCCTCGTGCCGGGTGGTCGGCTGGAGCCGTCGGCCGGAGGTGCGGAATTATGCACTGGAAATCGGCGCCGTCTCCGCTACGGCGGAAAATCCGGCGGAACTTCTGACCATGGCCGACTTAACCGTGTTGTGTCTGCCGATTCCGGCCATTATCAGCTTCATGAAACAACATGCCGCCGACTTTGCTCCACACAGTACCGTTACCGACATCGGCAGCGTAAAATCGGTAATTGTGGAGTCCGGTGAAGCGGCGTTAACACCGTACCAAGTCAATTTTGTCGGGTCTCATCCGATGGCCGGCACCGAAAAAAGCGGCCCGTATGCGGCCTTTGCCACGCTGTACCGCCATGCCGAAGTGTTTGTTACCCCCACCGCAGAGACGGCGGCGGAGTCCGTGGCGTTAGTACAGACCATGTGGGAAACCGTAGGGACTTCGGTCCGCCTAATTGCGCCCGCCCCGCACGACGAATTAGTGGCTCATACCAGTCATATTTCCCATCTGCTGGCACTGGGGCTTACGCTGAGCGTGCTGGATGAACCGAATCCGGACTTACGCCAAATGCGTTATTCCGGCTGTGCCACCGGTTTTCGAGACACCTCCAGAATTGCTTCGTCATCGCCGGAGATGTGGCGGGAGATTATTGAAGCAAATCAGTCGGCC
>CAZEHZ010000078.1:0-10697 GCA_964512385.1 uncultured Victivallaceae bacterium
GGAAATGAAAAAAATATTGATTCTGTTATGTGGAATGTCGCCGGCGGTAATTACCGAAACCGTATATGCCATGCAGGACGATTTACCGGATAGAATAGTGGTGCTTACTACCACAGAAGGCAAAAAATGTATTGTGGATGAGCTGTTCGGGCAACTCAAATGGGCCGAGTTAGTAAACTTTTTAAATCACAAAATTGACTTTTATAACAATCAAAATTCCATAAGAGTTTTCCCGGCGGAAAATTCCGACAATAACGATATTCTCAACTCCACCGATGCCGTATTAGCAATGAATTTTATTATTGAAAACCTGCGGCAATTTACCGAATGTTCAGACAATAAAATAGTTTTTTCAATCTCCGGAGGCCGCAAAACCATGTCGGTTCTCGGTGCTTTAGCCATGAGTTTTATTGGCCGTAAAACCGATAAATTATGCCATATTGTAGTCTCTAAACCGTTCGACCAAACTGATTTAACACCAAAATTCTATTTTCCGCAAGTCGGCGTTATTCATAATTTACCGGACGGTTCCACCTTTTTAAGCGAAGACGCCAAACTGGAATTTTGTTCCATCCCCTTTGTCCGGCAGCGTTACCTTTTTGAGCGGCGGTCTCAAATGTTGCCCGGCGATTATCTGACGATGATTGACGAAGCCAATCACTTGGCCGGAGATGAGTCGATTCCACATATTGTTACCGATATAAGTGAACTTACGTTCTGCATAAACGATGCGGTGATAAAATTACCGGAACTGGACTTTTTCTGCTATTTAATGTTATTAAAACGCCACCAGAAAAATTTACCGCCCCTGCGGGGGACGGCGGCGTTACATGAAAATTTATACGATTTTATCGCTGAACAAAAATATAGCGATAACTTAATAAATAAGCTCAAAAACATGGAGCATTCGGCATTACGCAAAACGGTTTGCCGAATTGCACAGCAACTGAACACCATACCCGCCGGGTCAAAACTGTTACCGTCTTTACGCCGCGGCGTATATGCTGTGGCCGGCGAATTTGCCATGGACGTCCGGGGAACGTCCACGCCATAAAAAAATGTTATATTCATGATAAGTTATATAAACAATCAATAATGATGGAGGGAATCATGGAAGAACAAGTATTTTGGAAGAAAAAGTTAATGGCGTTTCTGCACGACCCGCCGTGTAAGGCAATGGATATTCCGGGGCATGAGGAACGGGCGAAAAGTTTTCGGGCCGCCGCCGGAATTACAGATGATGATTATAAGGAATTCAGGAAAATCTGCGACCACTGGGCGTCGACCGCCGACCGTTTTCCGTTCCCGAATCAAGTTGACTGCCGAGCCGCCTTTAATGATAAAAATCCATTTAAACACCCGATTAGCGGCGAATCGATTAAGTATCTGGACATGGCTACCGCTGACTTGGCGGAAGGCAAATTACAAGGTGCAATTAATGTAGTTGATACAGATTCATGGAAAAGCCGATTTTTAGTGTACTGGCGGCGCTGGGCGGATGAAGCGGCGAAAGTGGATCCCCGGTTTGCATTTTTTCCCGCCGATACCAGACTGCCGGACCATACGATTTGGAACCATATGAGTTTAACCTCGGCCTTCAGCAGTTGTACTGACGACAACGGCCAAATGACTCCGGCGTTTTTACTGATGCAAATTGCTCCGGTACAGGAGTTTATTGCTCAAGCCAGAAGTACGGCGGATTTATGGAGCGGCAGTTATTTGCTCTCTTATCTGACTTGGCAGGGGCTATGGCGGGTGGCGGAAAATATCGGGCCGGACAATATTATTTTCCCGGCGTTATATAATCAACCGCTGGTGGATATTGAATTAAAAGAACATTACAGCCAAAACAAACTGCAGGATGGCTCAACTTTAGCAGATTATATTAATGTAGACAAGGAAAAACTGAAAATTGCCTCAATCCCCAATCGTTTTCTGGCTCTGATTCCGGCCGACAAAGCCGAAATGCTGGCATCGGCGGCCGAAAATGCCATTCGCCAAACATGGCAGGAAATTGCCGAAAAAGTCTTTGACTCGCTTAGCAAAATTATGCCCGATGCCGCCAATTATCGGGAGCGTTTTTTCAAACAAACCGAAAAGTTTTTGCAGATCAGCTATCAGATTCTGCCTTGGCAGGACGATTTACCGTTAGACGAAAATTTGACGGCATTAAAAGCATTCACTGAAACACAAATTCCGGAAGCCGACCGGGATAAGCGTTTTTACAATGCCGATAAAGGCGTTTTGACTAATCCGGCATTCACTTGGCCGGCTCAATACACGTTGTGCAATAAACTGCTGGCGGCCAGACGCTGTACCCGCAATTTTACGCAGTTTAATACCGACGATGCTCAAGCCGGAACCGTAAAGGACTGGTTGTCCGGCAAGGAAGAGGTGATTGGGTCAGAAGCCGACTGGAAAAAACTGTTGTCCGCCCCGGCCGGCGTGTTTAAAGATACCGATCACCCGATGGGGGCAATCAATTTAATCAAACGGTTATGGTATTGCAAAGACGGGGCTGACTATTTTGCCATTAAGCATCAGCAGGAAATTAAGTCCGACTTTGATTCCGTGGTTAAGGTGGCCGGTGGTTCAAAATATTTTGCCGTAATTGCGTTGGACGGCGATGAAATGGGTAAGATGCTCAGCGGCGAAAAATTGCCGTTGCTGAAAAACCAAATGGCGGCTAATCCGGCCGGATATTTTGCAAAATTGAGTTCAACGCAGTTTGAAAAGCTGAAACGGCCATTGTCGCCGTCATTTCACATGCAATTCAGCGAAGCGTTGGGGAATTTCTCCATTTTTGTTGTTCCGGAAATTGTAAAAAACCATCAAGGGCAGTTGATTTATGCCGGCGGCGACGATGTGTTGTGCATGGTTCCGGCCCAAAATGCTTTAAGCTGCGCCAACGAATTACAACAGTCGTTTAGAAAGATTCAGCATGAAATCACCATAGAAAGCGGCGGCAAACCGGAAACTAAATCGATAATCATGCCGGGGTGTAATGCCTCGTGCGGCATAGCGGTGGCCCATGTAAAACACCCGCTGCAATGCGTAATTAATGAAGCCCGGAAAGCGGAGCATAAGGCCAAGAATGCGTATAGCCGCAACGCTTTTGCCATGACGCTGTTAAAACGCAGCGGCGAAATTCTTGAATGGGGAGCCAACTGGAACTCCGGCGCCGTTGAACTGTTTAACAAGTATAATGAAAATGTTGAGCAGATTTCCAACCGTTTTCCGTATGCGTTGGCCGAACGGTTACAACTATACGATTTGGCCGACGGCAAAACCACCAATCCGGCGGCGTTAAAAGAGGTGATTGCCCGCGAACTGGCCGAAGTAGTTGACCGGCAGAACGGCACGGTGTTTATCGCTGAAGCTCAGGCGTTTTTAGACCATCTGGCCGCCAACGGCAAAGGCTTTAAGGATTTTGAGCAATTATTCTTAGCCGCCGCCTTTATTAATCGCAATAACAGCGAGGAAGAATAAATGATTTACCAAATTTCTATTAAAACTGACAACGTGCTGTTTTTTGGCGACAGTCGCCCTAAAGGGTATAATAACTATGGGTGCAACTGGCCGTTGCCATGCACGTTTTTTTCGGCATTTGCCTCGGCTCTGCATCGGGTATATCCGGATTGCGACACCATAACCGCCGGACTGAATACCGCCGGGCCCTTCCCGCAAGATGCGGAGGACTTGTACTTTCCGACTCCGGCGGATTTGATTCCGGGCGGCTATTTACTGCCGTTAAAGAATGCACCAGGCCAAAACAATCTGCCGCCGCCGTTAAAGTATGTGATGTATGCTCAAAGCAGTTTAAGCAAAGAAAAAACTAATCCGTGGATTTCGGCCACCCAATTAGAACGTTATCTGCGGGGCGAAAGTGCAATAAAGACTACTCCCGCCGGAGAACTTTATCAAGCGGAAAAACGGGTAGGCATCGGGATTGACAACGCCGTTTTAACTGCCGAAGAACACGTTTTTTATACGGCGGAATATATGCGGATGGCCTCGACCGCCGGCATGACGGCGTTTGTTTGGCTGGAACCGGACACCGAACAGCGTTTGACCACTATGCTTAACCAGCCGTTTGACTTCACTTTCGGCGGTCAGCGTGGCGTAATCAGCATAGAGTGCGGCCGCAATATGAACAAATTTGCGTTACCGATAACGCCGCCTACGACGGACAGCCGCTTGGTAAAATATATCACGCTGTCGCCCATGCTGTCGAGTCAGGGCTGGTTGCCGGGTTTCGTGGATGAGCGTACCGGCAAAGTGCTGATTCGTTCCGGCGAAGTAAAACGGGAAGACTTCAGCAATCGCTCCGAATGGCGGCAGGCATTGCAAAATCAACCGATGATTGAGGCCGAATTAGTGGCGGCGGCGGTCGGCAAACCGGTGGTTTGGTCTGGCTGGGGCAATCATGAATACAAGTCCGGACCGGGAGCGACTCGCCTGCTGATTCCGGCCGGCAGTGTGTTCTATTTTGAAGCGGCATCGGCGGCAGAGGCGGACAAATTACGTAGCGCCTTAAATGCACCGGGCAAAAGTGAAAGTATGGGTACTCAAGGTTTAGGTTTGGGTATCTGCGGCAGTTATGAATATATTGAATCGATACATTAATATAAGAGAAAGGGTTTTATTATGAAGAAGTTAATGACAGTTTTCACTCGTACTCCGTTACATGTCGGCGCCGGTAACTCCGTAGGTGCGGTGGACTCGCCGATTATTCGTGAACGCCATACCGGGTTGCCGATTATTCCGGGCAGTTCGCTGAAAGGAGTGCTGGCGGCCTTATGGGAGGGGACTCGCAAAGAAAATACTGAAGCTACCGAATTATTCGGCTCGGACGATCCTAAAGCCAGCAAAGCGGGGCAGTTGCTGATTGGGGAAGGCAAGTTACTGGCGTTTCCGGTGCGTTCCGCCAAAGGAGCGTTTGCGTTCGTTACCTCGCCCATTATTTTACAGCGGTTAAAGCGGGACTGGAATGTGGATTTGGAGATTCCGCAACTGCAGGAAGAAGAGTGCTGGGCTTGTGAGGATATTACAATTAACGACAAATGCGTACTGGAAGAGTATTGCTTAAAGGTAAAAAAAGGTGCTATTGATATTGCCGAAACTTTAGAGGATTTGGCTTTGGACGACGTTTGGCAAAGTGTGGCAACTCGTTTGGTGGTGGTATCGGACACCATGATGCAGTTTTTTGTGCAAAACGCCTGCGAAGTAGTAACCAGAGTGAAAATAAATCAGGAAACCGGAACCGCTAAAGACGGCAGTTTATTCAATTTGGAACAGGTTCCGTCGGAAGCACTGTTTTATAGCGTCATCTCCACTCAGCTGGACACCGAAAATACGGCCGTTGCCAAATTAGAAGCCAAGATTACAGAAAATGAGAATATTCTGCAAGTCGGCGGCGATGCCGGGGTTGGTTTAGGGTTCTGCTCAATTGCATTTTGTGAGGTGAAGTAATGAAAAATTTAAATCAAATTAGAGCGTTTAATTCGCTCAAAGAAATTTCCGGCGGCGTAAATGACGGTGAAGTGGTAAAAAAGATTCCGTCTATGATTATGAATAACGGCCTGCTGGCGGCGGCGGCGTTTGCCGTGGAGACTGGTAAAGGATATCAAGAAGTTTTTGAACAGGCCATTATTCCGCACTTGGCGGATAAAACGATTGATTTGTTATCAAAAACCATGGATTTGAACGCTTTTATAAAATTTGTCAGTGAAGAGGATTCGCAGACGTTGCGTTTAATTACGGCCGAAACCATGGCTTATTTGGAATTTTTGCGCCGGTTAAACAAAAGAAAGTAGGTTGCCATGATAAAAACATTTAACCGTGATGTGGAAACGGTTTGCGGCTCGGCGTTGTCCGGTGTAGAGTCGCCGTCTCTGCGGTTGAACAAGCTGTTGATTATGCCGGATAAAAGCGACAAATCCGGGCAACTGGAAAAAATTTGCGGCTGTATTAACACGCATGGCAATAAATGCTTAAAGGAGTTCAAGCCCTTGCAGAAGCCCAGTTTTTCGTTAAAGCTGATGGGGCGGTTACTGGTTAATCACTCCGGCGGCGTTTTAGAAAATGCGGGGCTGGAACTGCATCGTAATTTTGGCTTTCCGATTATTCCTGGTTCCGCCTTAAAAGGCATTGCACGGGCGGCCTGCCGGAATCCGGAGCAAGCCAACCGCTTATTTGGTGATGACGATACCAAAAAAGACGACTCTGCCGCCGGGAAAGTAGCATTTTTATTTGCGTATCCGGCAGAGAAGTTTGAAGTAGTGGTGGATGTGCTTACGGCTCATGGCAGCAAAGACACCCAAAATCCGATACCGAACTTTTTTCCGGCGGTGGAGCGTGGCTGTAAGTTTAATTTTACCTTGCGCAAACTGCCGAATTGTTCGGATGCCGACCTTGCCGCCGCTCAACAATTACTAATCAAGGGCTTATGTGATAACGGCATTGGTGCCAAAACAGCCGCCGGCTACGGCTGGTTTAAGGAGGTTTAAAATGGATAGAGCCGAAATAACATTTAAAACGGTTACACCGTTGTTGCTGGCCGGAGCCGACCAGAAAAAAGCGGAAATGCGAGTTCCGTCTATCCGTGGTCAACTCCGCTGGTGGTTTAGGGCGTTAGGTTTTGGTGATGAAGAGCTGGTTTTTGGCGGAGTGGATATTCAAACCGCAAACAATAAAAAAACGGCATTAAAAAGCTCCATCATCATTCGTGATTTAAGCGAGCCGATGCGTTTTCAAACTAAAACCGCCCAGCAACTTACCAACAGTGATTTTGATTACTTCATGTGGCCGTTGCGGTTGCCGGAAGATGCCCGTGGCGTAATTCCGGCCAACACGTCGGTAAAAATAAGCATTCACACCCGTCCTGACGGCTATTTGTTGGACGATAACGTACTGAAAGCATTTCTGCTGTTGGGCAGTTTGGGCAGTCGTTCCCGTCGGGCGTATGGCTCAATTTGGCCGACCAAGGTTATTATTGACGGTGAAGAGTGGAAAATCCCCAAGACCGAAGCAGATTTTGCGGCGGAATTACAGGATATTTTGGATTCGGATGCCCAATGCAGTATTATAAAAGTGGCAAATTTACAACCCAACGACACCAAGGCCATTAAGAAATGTGCCGATTTCTTAAAGACCTTCAGATGCGGTTCTTCAAGATCTGGTACCCCATCTGAATGGGGGCAAAATGACCACGATATCCGCTATAATAAAACCCATGTGGCATATCGTCCGGCACTGGGTTTGCCGCTTAGTCAACGCTATTCGTCGGACAAAAAAAACTATAACACCACGGTGGAAAATTACGAACGTTTAGCCAGTCCATTACATTTTAAAGTGATTGAACTGGAAGGCAAATTTTTGCCGTTATTGATTGTATTTCCTCGTGATACCATTAAACCGGGTACTCCGGTTAAAGTAAGTTGTCGGGGCGAAAATACCATGGTAAAATTAGATAAAAAACTTTTGAACGTGATTGCCGACCCGGAATGTGGCGACCACATAAAATATTGGGAGGAGTCCAGTTTAATTGCAGACTTTTATTGATTCAATTTTAATCGGTAACAGTTTCCCGTTGAGTCTGATTCGCCGGAAAGTAGAGATTATTCCGGCGGATCTGGCTGATTTGCAGAAACTGGTCAAACAATGCCGGGTGGTCTCGTTTTGGGGGCATGCCAACACTATGGCCGCCGCCGGAATGGTGCTGGGGGCGGACTTGACGCCGCCGGAACCTCGCCCGGTATTGACGCTTAATGACGAATTGTTACCGCAATTAGCCGGACAAACGTTTACCGAATGTTACATCGTCAGCCCGGAATATCGCCAAAACTTTCGCCCCGCCATTGGCGAGGAGGTAGCGGTGGAGAAAATTTCCGGCTGGCAAATTTTAAAAATAATTTGGAGATAAAACGATGAAAAAGTATCATGAACATATAATTTTGGTGTCTGACCAAGCCATCCCTAATGTTATTCCGATTGCCGACCCGAATATTGCCCCAAAAAAAGTAACCTTGTGCGTTACCGATGCCATGACCGAAAAAGCGGCTTTATTGAAAAAGTTTTTTGAAACTCGCAAAATCCAAACCGAAATCTATTCGCTTGGCGATGCTTATGACTATACTAATCTGCAGGAAAAGTTTTTCAATTTAGCCCTAAAACGGGAGACTTGCAAAGATAATGTTGCCGTAAACGTTACCGGCGGCACTAAACTTTTAGTATTGGCCGCCATGATGTCTTTTGGCGAATTTGACTGTTTCTACGTTGTGCCGGAAAAAAATCACATTATTATGCTTAATCCCGGTACGGTCGCCGAAATTTATCCCATTGCCGAATCGTTAAAAATTGAAGATTTCTTAGGTATTTACGGCTATAATGTGGTGGAAATTGAACGCAATATCACCATCACCACGGCACAACGTGAATTCTTTGATTTTATTATCAGCAATTACAAGACCTATAACGGCTGTATCCGGGCAATTAATGCTTTAGCCTCTAAAGCTGCTGAAAATGGTGTTTTATATGTAAAGCCATCTAAGTATTTCACCGAATTACAAGTTATCTTAGATAAATTGCAAGCCTGCGGTGCCGTTGTAAGCCACAGTGCGGAAAAAGTGTTATTCAAAGACCGTTCCGGCTTGGAATTTTGTAACGGTATCTGGTTTGAATACTTTATGTATTTACAACTTGCCATGCTGAAAAATGAGTTGCCGTTACAGGACTTAGCCCGCAGTGTAACATTTAAAAGCAATTCCGATCCTAATGTTAAAAATGAAATGGATATTGTGTTTTTATATAAAAATTCCTTGTTTTATATTGAATGCAAGACCTCCAAACTCGGCGATCCAGACAAAGCGAAAAACATTATATACAAATTAGATTCTTTGGTAAAACAGAGCGGCTCGTTTACCATCGGCGGGTTGGCGTCTTTTTTAGATGACTTGAATTCATCCGAAAAAAAACGTGCCAATGACGACCATATCAAATGCTTTGTCGGCGAATCGTTACGCAACATTCAACTACATTTAACCGAGTGGATCACCACCAAAAACAAAAAAACTAAGGCGTAAATACCATGCCGTCGCTGATCATAACACAGGACACGATAAGCATTCGTTGTGAGCAACAGCATATCGAGGTGATAAAACGCAGTGCCGACCATCCGGCCACCGCGTTTAAAGCCCATGTGCCATGCCATGACATCGACCGGGTAATCATCGTCGGCCGGCCGGCGATAACCTTGCCTGCCTTATTGCAAATGCTTAAGCTGCAAATACCTGTCTCTTTTATCAGCGGCGGCAACCGTTGGCTTGGTTCGCTGAATAACGCCAGCATGTTAAATGTGGAACGGCGGATTATGCAATACGAATCCGCCCGTAACGACCAACGCCGCTTGCAGGTGGCCGCCAAGATAATTTACGCCAAAATCCGCAACTCCCGCCGGGTTCTACAGCGTTTGGCCTCTATCCGCAAACAAACCGGCTTCCCGGAGCATTTGGAAGCGCAGAAATATTTACGCCGCATGGCGATAAAAGCCCTTTCCGAATCCGACTCTCTTGATGCCTTGCGTGGTTTTGAAGGCATGGCGGCGGCGGTGTATTTTAAACGGCTCAGCACGTTTTTTCCGGACAGCGTACCCTTTACCGAACGCAGTCGCCGCCCTCCCCGTGATGCCGCCAATGCGTTGCTGTCGTGGACCTACACCATAGTTCAGAGCGAAATTGATGCTCAAGTGCGGGCACATGGCTTAGAACCCGGAATCGGTTTTCTGCATACCATTTCCCACAGTATGCCGTCGCTGGTGCTGGACTTGCTCGAACCGTTGCGGGCGCCGTTATGCGATATGCTGGTTCTGCACTTGTTCAATCATCGAATTTTAAGCAATGACGACTTTGACCTTAATCCCGATGACGGCGGAGTCTACTTAAAAGCCGAGTCCAGAAAAAAGTTCTTTTTAGCTTATGAACGTTCGATGGCACGCCTGTTTTCGCTGGAAAAAGGCGGCGACCATGTGGATTTTCGTAAAATAATTGAGCATCAGGTAATGTCGGCAATAAAGGCTTTCAGCGGAGAATGCGATTATGACTTCTTCCTCATGCCCTAAATGGAGTCCGTTAGATTTTTGCATTGGTTATCCGGCAATTGGGTACAATCCGGCGTTAGAGGAGTACAAACACATGTTGCATTTAGTAGCATACGACATTCGCGATTCCAAGCGTTTATCCAAAGTGGCCAGAATTTGCAAAGATTATGGCTTTCGGGTAGAATACAGCGTGTTTGAATGCGATCTTTCCAATGAAATTTTTCATGAATTCTGGACAAAACTGAACGAAGTCATTGATGACGAAGAAGACTGCTTATTAGCCTATCAAATCTGCGGTCGCTGTGTAAAAGAGATTCGTTCCAGCGGAGTCATTACCCGTCCGGAGCGTCCTCTGGCCTATATTTTCTGATTTTCGGCATGAGTAAAAAATCGCTAAAAGCCCCCGTCTCATGCCAAAAATCATAACTGCATTATTCATAAAATATTATGCGGTTTTCCGCCTTACATTTCGTCCATCATCCCGACTCATCAAGCATCTTTTTTTCAACTTCATGCCAATATCGACTTGCAATTTCCTCTTAATCAATATATTGTATACCAGTACTCCAAAAAACCAAACAAGCCGAAAGGCGATTGTGAC
>CAZEHZ010000079.1:0-10651 GCA_964512385.1 uncultured Victivallaceae bacterium
GTCTTTTTTTTCCACTAATTGCCGAGCCAAAGCCAATGCCTGCTTTTGCCAGCGTTTATAATGCGGATAAAACTGCCATGCGCCCTGATGCCAAAATGCCTCACGCGCAACTTCCGGCACGGCAATATAATGGAATTCCGGCTTGAAGCGACCATCAAATGCCGCTTGACGGCGTTCAATCGACTCTTTGAACCCGGCTTCGGTAATTACGGTAAGTTGACAATGTGCCGATAATTCGCAAACCCAGTTCCAGCCCATGCCGACTTCGGACCCCCAGTCCGGACCGCAGGCGTATACCGAACAAAGCACTTGCAACGGAGGAGGATGCGGATTATCTGCCATATTTCACCATTATTTCCGATCAAAAATTTCCAGCTTTTGAATCAGATAACTGCCGATAAAGCAAATGGTGTCCGCCGTAAGTTTCAGCCAGAAAATATCTACTTGCGGCAATAACCGCACGCCTAATTCCGTCAACCCCAGCGAACAACCTAATATAAACACGCATAAAAGTGCATACTTGGTGAACGACGTTTTATCAAAGTAGCCGTCGGTGCGTTCAAAGACAATATTACGATTCATCAAATAGTTGCAGATTGCCGAAATAATGCGGGCAAAAATAATCGCCGACCAACGCAAACTGCAGCCGTACTCAAACGGCAATATCAGCAGGAATAGTTTAAACAAACTCAAATCAATAATGGCCGAGGCGACGGCACTGCCGGAAAAAGCAAAAAATTGCAGAATCGCCCGCTGAAAAATTACCCGGTAAATCTTAAATGAATCTTTTATCGGGTTAAAATGAGTGGCACGATTCTGATCCAGATAGATGGTCTGGATTTTTACCTCATTAAATTTTACTCCGTTCGGCTTGGCCGCCAACAGCATTTCGGTTTCAAATTCAAAACGCTCGCCACGGACATTCATCAGTTCACGCATAAACTTACTGCCGATACCACGCAGTCCGGTTTGAGTGTCATTTATCTTACAATTCATTAAACTGCGGAACACAAATTTAGTCAAATTATTACCGAATTTACTTTTAAACGGTACAGCCGGTTCGGAGAAATCCCGGGTGCCAAGCACCAGTTGATCGGGATGAGCGGCTAAGGTTTCCACACATTTGATAATATCCGGCACGGCGTGTTGCCCGTCACCATCCACGGTAACACAGCCAAGCCCGTTTGGAAAACGGTTAAGATAGTGATTAAACGCCGTTTTTAAGGCACGGCCTTTACCTAAATTAACCGCATGAACCAAAATTTCCAAGTTACTAACTTTAGCCAGTTCGGTAAAGAACCCGGCACATTCCGTTTTACTGCCGTCATTTATCACAATAATCGGATTCGTTAATTTTTCTCGTAACAAGGCTGTTAATTTCAGTATTTCAGCATCCGGATTCAAGGTCGGAATAACAATCGCAATACTTTCAATTGTTTCGTTACTAAGACTCATAAATATTCCTAACTATATTTAATCGTTCCTGCCGGTAAACATTAATCGTAAAGTTCTCTCTCTTGCCTGTTGCAGGTCATCAACAAACAAATTAAGCTCCGCCAGTAAATCATAACGCTCATTGCCTAAACTCAGAAATTCACCAACCAAGCAATTCAACTCCTTTAATATACGCTTCAAAATGCTACGATGCAAACTTTCCGGATCATCATTCGGCGATAAATTCAAATAATTATTGCAGTGCGAAAGAATTTTACCGTAAAAACAACAGAATTTTAACACCTTTTCCGCATCTTCGGCCGGAAAACGTTTGCAACTTAGCGCATTCCATTCACGTGCCGAGTGTTCCATTAACTTAAACAAATCGAATCCTGTTTTATTGCGCAGTCTGGCCACGTTTTCTTCCGGCGATTCTTCAATTTCATCTTCGGCGCCATCGCTTAAGCCGGCGAGCTCTTCCGTGGTTTGCCACCAGATTCCGCCATGCACCGGCGCCAGCTCCTTTTGAGCCGAGAGCTTCATGAATATGGCATCATCTTCGCCGGGCAAATCCAAATAGCACGGCAAAGTTTCAAAATACGAGCAAATTCGTTGTTCATCGCGCTGAATTTCGCGCTCCCATTCAAATTCGCTCCATTGCCAGTTTGTGTTTAAAGGACTCATAATTTCCTGCTGATAAAAGTTATTTGCCGGGACGCATCAGCTCCAACGTCTGTTTGGCCTCGGCAGAGGGGGCATCTCCCCACAGTTTTTCCAACTGATAACGATCCCGGATTTCCGGCGTCATAATATGCACCAGAACCATACCGAAATCAACCAG
Source organism: uncultured Victivallaceae bacterium (assembly GCA_964512385.1). Lineage (GTDB taxonomy): Bacteria > Verrucomicrobiota > Lentisphaeria > Victivallales > Victivallaceae > CALXXL01. The sequence goes on from CAZEHZ010000079.1 coordinate 2,276, forward strand.
AATCCAGCCGCTGAAAGCATCGCCTTCAGAGGAGATCGGGCGAACTTTAAATTGTTCGCGCACACTACGTTCAATATTGCTCTGAATCGCCGTCAACTGCGTAGACGAGTTGGCGCTGCAAATAATAAAATAGTCGGCAATAAATGTAACTGCCCCTACTTCCAAGCATACAATATTTTCTGCTTTTTTGTCATCAGCGGCCTTTACACAGAAGTCCGCCAGCTCACGAGGTGATACCTCAATTTTCGTTTGTACATCATCACACATTATTTATTCTCTCCTTCTTCACATTGATATAAACCAATGCTTTTTATATATTCAAATACTGCTCTGCAGATAATATTATCCACATTTTCATTTTTTGCCAGTCGTTCCCGGACATTTGTTGAAGAAATCTCGAAAAAAGGCAAGTTTTTCAAGCGTCCGGCTAACAATTTTTCCACGCTTTCCGGCGGCCAGTGTTGCGACAGTTCGGCCGCCGTAACTCCGGAAATACCGCAACGCGGATATGTAAGTATCCGATATTTTTCAACCAGTACCGCGGCCTGCTTCCATAAATGAAAACAACTCAACATGTCGTCGCCAATCAGCAGGGCAAACTGATAATCAGGAAAACGCTCCTGAAGCGCCGCCAGCACCTGCACCGTATATGACGGCCGCAACTGCAGTTCCTGCTCTATCCGGCACGCTTTTAAGCCGGGTAACCCGGCCGCCGCCAGCTCCACCATTCTAAAACGATGGTCAAAATCATTGATTTTCCGCTCTTTATGCGGCGGCTGCAAGGCCGGAGCCAGCCAGACTTCATCCGCTAAACCTTGGTTTATCACGGCTTGAGCCAATGCAACATGCCCTATGTGCGGCGGGTCAAAACTGCCGCCTAAATATGCAATGCGTTTAGACTGCTTCAGTACTCCCATGCGCCGCACTCCTCTTCATCCTGTCCGGCATCGTAACCGGTCTGCCCGTCAGATTCAATATTGCGTTCACAAATCACATCCAGCTGGCGGGTCAGGGCGGTAAGTTCGGTACGCCAAAACTCGGCATTGCCCCATTCCGGAAATGTACGTTCAAACATATAGTCATTATATTGTTTGGCGCACCAGTCCAAATAGTAAACCATGTGCATGCCGCGCAAACCCTCCAGCAGATGCCAGTCTACCGAATCCAAATCCCGGAAACAGCGATAACCGTTTACCAATGCGGACAATTCCGTTTGACAATTCATGGCGTAATCCGGCAACAACGGCCATAAGTCCTGAGCCGCCGGTGCTACCGCCATATCGTCAAAGTCAATCAACAGTAAACCTTCGCCGGGGCGTTCCAGAATATTACCGCTGTGCAAGTCGCCGTGAACGGCGGTTAAGCCGACGCAATCGGTTTCATACTGCACCGCCTCGATCAACTCGCCGGTTAAGCGGGCCAGCTCATTTTTTACCGCCGCCGGAATAAAATCATGCTTAAGCAGATTGCTTACCGCCTGCCGGGTTGAATGCTCCGGCGTCAATACCGGGCGGTGAGCCACCGTACTGACCAAATCTCCGGCATTGTGCAGTTTGGCGCACAACATGCCGAAACGAGACCAGTCATCCAGCGAATTAACCTCAAAACGCCGACCGGATTTCTTTGGATAAACCGCAAAATATATTCCATTTGCCGTACAGCCCAGCGTGGTGCCGTTTTTCAATTTTAACGGTGCGGCAATCGGCAAATCCATCTTAATACAAGCCAGCATAAACTGGTGTTCTTCTTCCAGCGCCGCCTTGCTCCAGCGGCCGGGGCGATAAAATTTAACCACCACTGAATTGGTGTTCCGAAGCCTTAATTCATAAACCCGGTTAATGTAACTGGGGAATGGAATCGTAACCGGTGAACATTGAATGCCCAAGGCATCTTCAACGGCGGTTAAAATCAATTCAGGCGTCAGTTCATCAAAATTATGCACCATACCACTCACTTAAAGTACTGTATAAACAAAATTGGCAGCCAATTAAAAAACGTTAGAGCATCCGACCGCCCCCGACAAAAACCAAAACAGCGGAGCCCCGTTGGAGTCCGCTGTTTTATTTTGCTTTAACCTAAGCGCAACTATTAGTTGATCGGCTTGGTTTTCGGCAAGCCGAAGTATTTATCTTCGGCAATGCGGTTTTCGCTGCGGAGCAAGTCAATGCGTTCATAGCGTTTCATTACATTACGGGTCTTACGGATTTTACCGCCTACGCGCAAACTCGGATGCTGGGACATTTTTAACCTCACTAAATTATATGTTAATTCTTAAATATTAAATCATATTCACAATGACTCTTTAATATGACTCATTTTTTGAATTTTTCAAGAAAATAATCTGAAAAAATGCGAAATTTTCTGGTATTTTTGCGATTTGGTGTTCCATTATATGAATATGAGATGGATTTTATACTTTTTACTGGCAGTTTTGCCGTATATATTATCTGCTTCGAGCGGCCAAATCACCGTACTGCATACCACCGACAGTCACGGCAGATTGTCGGCGACGGCCGGGGTGAGGGCGGTTTATGCGCAGTTTGACTCGCCAAATACGTTAATCATTGATTGCGGAGACACTCTGCAGGGCAGTTATGCCGCCATGCTTGACGGCGGAGCCGCCGTGATTGCCGCCATGAATGAACTTAACTACGATGTGTGGGTGCCGGGAAATCATGACGCCGATTATGGAAGCGAGGTTTTACAACAGCGGATTGGCGAGTTTGCCGGTACCGTTTTGGCGGCCAACTGGCAACTTGACGATACCCGCTTGCCGGGGTGGAAAATGTTTGAACTGCCCGCCGGAAAAGTGGCGGTGATCGGCATCGGGCGTAGTGACCAGCTGGAACGTAATGTGTATCGGCATAAATTTTTAACCGTTGCGCCGGAGATCCCGGATTTGAAATTGTCGGCGGCGGCGGCGAAAGCGGCGGGGGCAGAGGTGATTATTGCCGTGTGGCACGGCGGCCGGTATGACCGTTTAGGCGGCGCCGGAGTCCTGCTGGAAGCGGTGCCGGAGGTGGATTTTGTATTAGGCGGCCATACGCATCAGGAGATTCCGGGCGAGGCGGTACGCGGCAGTTTTTATGCTCAGGCCGGTAAGCATTTCAGTTATCTGGGCGTGGTGCAGATAGATTTAAGCAATCATGCGGCAGTTCAAATCAGCGGCTATCTGACGCCGTTGCCGGAGGTTCGGCCGGAACCCGACCAGAGCGAAATAATTGCCGAACTGCCGGCCGACATTGCCTTTGACAATAAATCCCCGGCGGTAAATCCATTGTCTTCACGGGGGGCGGAGGCAATTAAGGAGCTTTGGGCGGTGCCGGTATCGTTACACGCCGTTAATTTGGAGTCCGGCGTGATTCCGGCCCGGATAACCGCCGCCGGGTTATATAATATGTATCCATTTGAAGACGATTGTGTCTGGATAGAGGTGGCCGAAGATGAGTTACACGCCATTTTACAGGAGCAGTTGCTGGTGCGTAAGACTAAAGCGGGGCGGTTACTGCATGTTAGTGGTCTATTAGTGCAATATCGTCGCCGCGGCTGGCAGTTGACTGAACTGCAGTTGCCGCCGGTAACGAATAAAACTTATCGCTTAGGTTTAAGCAGCTTTCTGGCCGCCGGCGGCAATGGCGATTTTCCGGAATTACGCCGGATTGCGGAAAAAAACGGAATCAATTTTAGTGGATATAATGTGCGGCAGGCCGTAGAGCAATATCTGCGTAAAAACAGAAAAATAGAGACGTCGGCACCTTGGGCACATCCGGCGGCGGCGAAAAAACCGCATTGAACCGGATAAAAGTAAGAAAAAAAGTGAAAAAAATATAATCTCAGCTTGACAAATCAGCAAAATAGGCTAAATTAAGCACAGTAACACAGCCGGAGAGGTGGCTGAGTGGTCGAAAGCAACAGTTTGCTAAACTGTCGTAGGGGTAACTCTACCGCGGGTTCAAATCCCGCCCTCTCCGCCAAATTTTTTTCTATTGCAGACTCTTTAATATCAACTTTAACCCGATGCCAGTATTGCGGTAATCCGGTAAAACAGCGATTGCCAATTCAGGCGTTTTTGCGTCAAGGTTTCCGTACCCGCGAATCGGCTCATGCAGAATCCGGCTCCACGCCGCCCGATTACCCGGCCATTCGATTCAGCAACAAAGCCAAGTGCATTTTCTCTTGTGCCGAAAGCATCGATATAATTCCATATTTCCGGCTTTTCGATCACCTTAAAAGGCAATTTTCGACTTCCCGATTCCTGATAAATTGCTTCATAAAGCAGTTCTTTCATGACAGGAAAATCTTTTGCCTCAATCGGTCTTATCAAAACTTCAACTTTCATTATTTTCTCCGGTGCAAGCGGTGCTTCTGTAAATCCTTGATGTTCCGCCAAAGGGATCGGCGGTCATACCGATGAATTCAAATCCGTACTTTTCGTAATAGCCGACATGATCGGTTACAAGATACAGAGCAGGAAATCCCAAAGCCGAAGCCTCGCATTTTGCATGCTCCAACAGCATTGCTCCGTAGGCATGGCCGCGATATGCTTCTTCTATATACAACGCACACAGCCACGGCCATAAATCCTGCCTTGCGGTGAAGTCGTTGACAATCAAACCGCAACCGCCGGCAATGGTTTCGCCGTCCAGCAAAAGATACCACTGCGGAAGCGGAGACGTTGTTTGCAGACACGCCGTCATGCAGTCGCGGTAAACGGCCTCGTTATTCCAGTGTGAGGCGAAATAGCGGATAAACAGCTCCAGACGTTCCGAAGCGGTGCGCAGCGATATGATATCCATTTTACGAATGCTCCACGGTATTCGGGATTGTTATTGTTTCTTTTGCTATGATTTATCTTGCAAAAGATCCATGTGAAATTATATTATAACATAATTTACAGTAACAGAGATTATATTTCAAGAAAGAATATGCCCAGCATCCCGAAAATTCCGAAAGAATTGATTCTGAAAACCACGCTGCGGATGCTGATTTGTTCCGGCAATGGAGCGATCACCAGTCAATCCGTCGCCAAGGAATTGAAGAGTTCCACGCCGCCCTTGTCATGGCAGTTCGGCAACATGGAAAATTTCCGGAATTCAATATTTCACGCGGCGATACGGCAGACTTTATGCAGACCATGGTTGTTTACACGCATGGGCTGGCAACGCTGGCGGCAACGCACGCCTTGAAATGGTCGAAAAAAGACGCGTTTTGCCGGATGAATGAAAGTGGAATCCGCTTTTTGCAAGTGCTTGGCATTTCACGCGAAACCGACTCCGTATGCAAGGCAAGCGGAGTCGGTTTCATTTTTGATGAACAATGAATCATCATTACTTCGCAAGCGACAGCCGGAGGCAAAAAATCGACTGTCGCTTCAGCCTTTTTAATAGAGATTGGCTGCGTCGTGAACTAGTGTTTCCAGCAGTTTTCGCATATTTTCGATGATGGGATTGGCACCCATCCCATAGCGTTGGGCAACCAAATCCATTTGAGGCGCTGTTACCCATACACTGCCATTTTTATCCTGCCAAATAGTGATTTTGAGCGGCAATTCCTGCGCAATAGCCGGATTTTCCTGCATCAATTTCGTTCCCACTGCCGGCGCTCCAAAAACGAACACTGTACTCGGCGCAAGCTCCAGATTAACCTCTTTGGCATTTTGTGCATGATCAAACTTGGCAAAAACAGGAATATTCCTCTCCTTCAAAGCTGCTTCAAGGCGCTCAACGGTTTCCGGCACGCTGAAGACACTCTCCTGCGTGTAAAATAAATTATCGTCGATGCCGGAGGCAAGTTGTTTGCCGAATGCCGATGCGATGCGACGTGCAAGATTCGAGAGATCAATTCCCTCCCTGTTGCACATCAGCGTGACGCAGACCAGCTCATCCGGCGCGGTGAAGCGACTCAAAAACGCCGAATAACCCGGCACCGAACCTTTGATGTCCATCAGTCCTTTGTGATGCTGGAATTGCCATCCCGCCATTGCCGGAACGATTTTTCCGTTTGCCAATTTGGTTGGCTGGTAGAGCAATGCGCGGTTTTCCGCATTGTGAATCAGAATGCCGCCGGCAAGCCCGATATCCCAAGTGCTGATATCTTCAGCGGATGCCCAGATGTCGCTGAATCCCTTTAACGTGCTTGAATGCAGTGGCAAGGCTGGTACCAGACCTTCGGCACTCCCCACGGTCCCCGCGGCCGGCTCGGCCGGGTCGATGTATTTGCCGTCTTTGGTAAACAGTACATGCCTGGGATTTTTCGGTGTGATTTTCTCATTTGCCAGTTGTGCGAAATCCTCCTGGAACATGGTATACCGGAGTCCGAGATGCCGGAACTGGTTTTCCGTCACAAAATCATGATAGGACTGTCCACTGGTTTTTTCTACGATTTCCGCCAGCAGCAGGAAATTAGTAGCACTCTGTTTCACATCGGTGCCGGGCTGAAACGCCACCGGCACTTCCGAAACCATCGCTATCAGTTCCGCCGGTTTGAACTCTTTTTGCGTACTGAATCCGGTGCTGTTACGGTAGTCCGCGATTCCCGATGCGTGCTGAAGCAGCTGGTAGACGGTGATGTTGCGCCAAGCCTCCGGCAAATCTTTCAGATATTCGGAAATCGGCGCATGGAGCTTCAATTTGCCGCGTTCGAAAAGCTGCATGATCGCCACGGCGTTGTAAGCTTGCGAAATCGGACCGGCAGGCCAGAGGGTCTTGGTGGATGCCAACTGGCCGGTTTCGGCATTGGCAACACCGTACCCAGCCACACGGGGAATGTATGGAGCCTGAACAATGGCCAGCGTCATGCCGGGAATGTTTTCCTTTTCCATGAATTCATAGATCATTTGGTCAATGGATTTACCAAGGTGTTCAACCTTGGCATTGCCCCGGCCCTCGGTCGGAAACTTGAGTGAGTTCATTTTTTCCTGTGCTCCAACGTTGAAAATTAATATTCCACCGCTTACCACGGCTGCGACTACCCATATGATGCTCTTTTTCATAAATTGCCCCTTCACACATGCTGTTCCGGTTCGGAACATGGTTTATATACTCATGCCGCTACTCCATCGTGGACAGCAACGGCTCCACCACGCTGGGACGGCAGATAAAAAAACAGTGCTTTGCACCTCTGCCGTGGCAATCGATCAGTCCGGCAACCCGCAGCGTCAACAGGTGCTTGGACAAATTGGACTGCGAAACGCCGGGTTTTATGCTTGCCTGCGTCACGCAACTTGGGCCATTGTGCAGAAAACGTAGAATATCGAGCCGAGCCGGATTCGCCAGCGCTTTGAATATTTCAAGCTGGGTTTCGGCATCTGCCATATCCAAAACCTTGTTTTCCTCACTTGCCATAACCTACTATTCCTTTCCTTGAAAAGAGTTGCATATTGAAATGAAAGATCGTGAATGAGAAAACGGTTTTAAGAGGGCTCCTGCAACGCAGGTGGTATTGTGCGCGATTTTTAAAATTGTTTTATCGTTACAGGATTCATTACTACACAAGCATTTTAATTACCGAAGTAATAACAGCATTTGCGGTATTTTTTCCAATCCATCTTTCCCATGGCTTCCTCCTCGGTTCGCACTGATGTTGTATTCCATTGGGGGATATTACAATAATAACATATTCCGTCTTTAGAATAATACAACCCCCAAATGACATAAGTAGATGATATTTTCTAAAAATAAATATTTTGTCAATGTGCACAAACATGTTCAGATGAGCGAACTGCATGTCAGTTGCGAATGGCGCGGCTATGGCATTGGAGGCAAACTATTTGGAGAAATTTGCCGTCAAGCTCGAATCTATGAGGCGGAACTGCTCTATATTTCCGGGCATTCCTCCAATGAGTCGCAAGCCTTTTCCAATGCCTTGGGGGGCGTGGAAGCTGCGGAGTACAATGATGTGATTTTTGCCGAGGTCTCCTGTGATTGCCCATTGGAATATGATTTTAAGGAAATAAAACCAAATGGATTTCTTGTGCACGGCGTGAAAAACAGGGGAGCGATTCGTAGCAATCCGGCATTAAAAGACGCCATTGAACTTGGGCGTACTCTTCAATAGCCGTATCACACTTTGCTCGGAAACGTTTCCCTGAGACGTTCGAGAAAGAGTTTTGCTGGAGGGGAAAACACCTGATACTTTTTCCAGACGATGTCCAGACCGGTTTCAAGGCGTGGTTCAAGCGGCCGGAAGCAAAGGCCGCTTAGGGCTTCAACGTTGGCAAGTTTGTCCAGCACCAAGGCACAGCCGAGGCCGCCATTGACCATCAACGCCGCATTGTAGATGAGGTTGTATGAGCCGACGATATTAAGTTTTTCATATGATTTTCCGAACCACTCCTCGGTGGCATTTTTCACTCCGCTGTGCCGCACCGTGATGCGG
>CAZEHZ010000080.1:0-10018 GCA_964512385.1 uncultured Victivallaceae bacterium
CATTGAGGACCGCATCTTGGAAAAGAAAAAATTCATAGTTTCACCCAAAGATTTTCAATTTGCCCAATCAGAAGCAGATGAACTCTCTTTGGATTGCGGTCGTACTCTGCGTAACGTAAATTTACGCTATGAAACTTATGGCCGCTTAGCCGCCGACCGGAAAAATGCCGTGCTGATTCTGCACGCCTTGTCCGGCGATGCTCACGTATGCGGATATCATTCCGAGGCCGATGCCAAACCCGGCTGGTGGGATGACATGATCGGCCCCGGCCGCCCGATAGATACCGACAAATATTTTGTCATTTGTTCAAACGTAATCGGCGGTTGCGCCGGTTCAACCGGGCCGCGTTCCATCAATCCGGCCACGGGTAACTGCTATAATTTGGATTTTCCGGTAATCACCATTGCCGATATGGTACGGGCGCAGGAACGGTTAATCAGACATTTTGGGATTGAAAAATTATTAGCGGTAGTGGGCGGCTCTATGGGTGGGATGCAGGCACTGCAGTGGTCAATCTCCTTCCCGGAAATGGTGTGCAGTGTGGCGGCCATAGCCACAACGCCGCAGTTGTCGTCGCAAAGTATTGCGTTTGACTGGATTGGGCGTTCGGCAATATTGTATGATTCGGACTTTGTGAATGGCAATTATGATGGTGATTTCCCGCCGGAACATGGTTTATCCATTGCCCGGATGCTGGCGCACGTTACCTATTTAAGCGATGAATCAATGTCGCGTAAATTCGGCCGCGGCCTGCAGGACACCAACAGTTATACTTATAAATTTGATCGCGACTTTGCGGTGGAAAGCTATTTAAAGCATCAGGGTCAGCGTTTTGTGGAGCGGTTTGACGCCAACAGTTACTTGTACATCACCAAAGCGATGGATTATTTTGATTTGGCCGGTATCGGCGGCGGCAGTCTTACCCAAGCCTTCAATACGGCGCAGGCTAATTATCTGGTGGTGTCGTTTTCCAGCGACTGGCTGTTCCCCACGTCGCAATCAGAACGTCTGGTGCGAGCCTTGTTAAAGAATAATCTGGAAGTCAGTTTTTGTGAAATCAAGTCCGCTTACGGGCACGACGCTTTTTTGCTGGAAATCCCTACGCTGGGTAAAATGCTGGAAGATTTTTTGGACAATCAACTAATGAGGTGGCGCAATGACGACTAAAGCAGCGGAACATGTGGAAAAACGCCACGATTTGCAGGTTATTGCCGATATTATTGAACCCAACACCAGAGTGATGGACTTAGGTTGCGGCGACGGCTTGTTTTTAAGATATCTGATGGAAACGAAAAAGATTAAGGCTTTAGGGATTGAAATCAGTCAGGATGAGATTATCAAATGTATCGGCAACGGCGTTCCGGTAGTTCACGGCGACTTGAATGAGCGCATGGATTATGCTCAGGAACACAGTTTTGATTATGTTATTCTCTCCTGTACGTTGCAGGAGATGGTTTACCCGCATCAATTGTTGGAAGAAATGTTGCGGATTGGCCGCCGTGCTATTGTCGGCATTATTAATTTCGGTTTTATCTGGAACCGGATACAGCTGCTGTTTTCCGGCCGGATGCCGGTCTCTAAAACCCTGCCACACCAATGGTACTCTACGCCGAATATCCATTTAGGGACGTTGAATGATTTTAAAGAATTATGTAAAGACTTGAATATAAGAATTGTAGAAACTATTCCTTTGTCGGCGAAAAAGCAAAATCAACCGTTTGCCCAATGGTGGCCGAATCTTTTAGCCGGCAACTGTGTGTTTGTGATTGAAAAAATGGCCGATCACGATAAACAATAGTCATTTGAATTAAGCCAGTTGGAATTATGAGAAAAACAGTAAAGGCGGCGTTTTTAGCGTCGCTCCCGGTTATTTTAGGTTACATTGCCATGGGTACGGCGTTCGGCGTATTGCTGAACAAGTGCGGATTTAACGCTTGGTGGGCGTTATATATGAGTGCCACCATCTTATCCGGCAGTTTGCAGTTTGCCGCCGTGGGCATGTTGTCGCAACAGTTGCCGATTTTGGAAACTGCAGTAATGTCGTTAATTATCAATCTGCGTTACTGCATGTACGGCTTGCCGTTAATTGAGGTGTTCCGCAAATGTGGATTGTGGCGTTTTTACCTGCTGTTCGCCCTCAGCGACGAAACTTTTGCCTTACAGGTACAGGACGAACGCCCGGCCGGAGTCCCCCGCAAAGAGTATATGCTGTTAATTGCGGCGTTTGACCATGCCGCCTGGATTATTGGCGGCGTATTGGGGGCAGTCTTAGGCGGAATGCTGGATTTTGACGTTACCGGCATTGAATTTGCCATGACCGCCTTGTTTCTGGTTATTCTTACCGAACAGTGTTGTATAAAAGCCAACCGCCTGCCGGCACTAATCGGCGGCGGCGCAACCTTGCTGGCATTATTGGTTTTAGGGCCGGACAAAATGCTGATTCCGGGCATGCTGTTAATGATCGGCTTACTGCTGGTGTTCCGTAAACGGCTGGAAAAATCGACTCGGCAGGAGGAAAACGCATGAATTTGTGGCACTCATTCTGGATGATTTTCACTATGGCGGCGGTAACTTTATTGATTCGAGCTTTTCCGTTTATGGTGTTTGGCGGCAATCGCAAACCGCCGGAACTGGTTCTGTACTTAGGCCGAACAGTAGCGCCGGCGGCCATTGCCATGCTGGTGGTTTATTGTTTAAAAGATATCAATCTTACGCTAAAACCGTTTGGCTTGCCGGAACTGATATCATCGGCAGTAGTGGTGGGGTTGCATTTATGGCAAAAAAATCCCTTGTTCTCCATTATTCCCGGCACGGCCTGCTACATGATTTTAGTGCAGTTTGTATTCAAATAAAAAAACGCAGAACCGTAAAAAGTTCTGCGTTTTTTTGAGTTAAATCAACTCCGGCTTAAGCGACTATTCAAGGTCTTCGGGATATACCCAGTTTCCTTCATCGTCCTGCACCATACCTAAAAAGTCGATGCCTTCTTCGTCGTCATCATCATAGTCGTCGTCATCAAACTCATCATCATCATCATAATCATCATAATCGTCGAAATCCTCGTCATCGAGCATATCATCGAATAACTCATCATCTTCGTAAAAATTATCATCAAATTCTTCGTAATCGTCCATATAAACGTCCTTTCTTCCCAATTTCTATTCAACTAAACGGCGAATGCACTTACGTGCTTCCGTCACTATAACATCTTCATCGGCAACGCTGCCGTTCTGCATCAATACCCGGCCATTGCAAATAACGGAATCTATACAACTGGAATCCGCCGAATAGACCATGTCGGCAATCAAATTGTTCCCGGTTAAACGGGTATCATTAAGATTTACCAGCATTAAATCCGCCGCCTTGCCCGCCGCCACCACGCCGGCATTAAAATTAAACGCCTGAGCGCCGTTCACTGTTGCCGCCCGGAAAACCTGTTCTGCGGGAGCCGCCGTCGGCGAATCGGCTTCCCGTTTGGCGGCCAACGCCGCAAATTTCATCTCATCAATCATCGACAAATTATTATTTGATGCGCACCCGTCGGTACCAATTGTAACAATGCATCCGGCGTCATGCGCCGCCTTCCAGCGGAAACTGCCGGAGTTCAACTTCATATTCGAGCATGGCATATGAGCTATAACCGCTTTGTTCCGAGCCATTAAGTCGAGGTCATAATCCGACATATGCACGCAGTGCGCCGCCACCATCCGCTCATTCACCAGCCCCACCGAGTCCAGATACTCCACCGGAGTCATCCCGTTATGTGCTTTTTTGCAGTCGGCAACCTCCTGAGCGGTTTCCGCCACATGAATATGAACTTTTAAATTCTTCTCGGCCGACATTGCCGCAATACTGCGCAAACGTTTTTCCCCCACCGTATAGATGGCGTGAGGCGCCAAAGTCAGCGTAATCAAGTCCGAAAACCCCGGATATGCCTCCATCACCATGGCGTTATTGCGTTCATTATATTCCAGCATTTCGCCGTTTTCGCCTTCCAGATACATCAACCCCACACAGGCCCGCATGCCAATTTCATCGGCGGCCTTAACCGCTTCCAGCTGATGCCAGTACATATCATTAAAAAACACGGTGCCGGACTTAATCATTTCCAGACACGCCAAACGTGTTCCCCAATAAATATCTTCCGGCGTCATTTTCGCTTCTATCGGCCAGATATGTTTGCTTAACCAAGTAAAAAGTTCCATATCATCGGCATAACTGCGTAACAACGTCATCGCGGCGTGATTGTGCATATTGTAAAACGGCGGCAGAACCGCTTTATTTTTGCCACAAATAATCCGGGCATTTTCGCACTCAATATGCGGAGCGATTTCAGCAATCAGTTTATCCCGCAGCAAAATATCCACTTTGCGGCCGGACAATTCAACCTGCTTAATCAATATATCCGTAAAACTCATAACTCTAACAACTCCATTTCTTTGGCAATTAAACCGTGTTGTGCGGAAATCTGTAAAATTTCCTGCTCCAGCTCAACCGGCGGTAAATTTATTCCGTTCCGGCACTGCTGTTTAAGCAATGTCAAGGCTCCGGCGTTATGCAAAGCCATCGTAGCCTCGATATAACGCAACTGCGTGGGTTCCGGCAAGATAAAATTCAACGGTTGTTTTTTATTCAACACCCGTTCCGCCGGCACTTGAGCGCCGAATTCATCCTCCACCCCCATATTTACAATCAACGTTTCAGAGGCCGCCAATTCCGTCGGGTCAAACATTCCGCACCAGGCATCCCGGCAACCGGTTACTGACACCACGCAATACGCCTGCCGCACCGCCTGTTCAATGGCTTTCGCCTCAAAACGACTGATTAGCGTCATACCGTCAGCCACCTTCACCTTAGTCGGCTCATCCACAATTATAACATTTCCGCCGGCGTTTTTCACATACATCGCCACGCCCCGGCCGACTTTGCCGTAGCCGAAAATCACCACTTTTCCGCCGTTCAAGCCGGATTTCAAACCGAATTTATCCATGGCCCGTAAAAAACCGTCGCCGGTACCCAGCACCGTTTCAATCTCTTTTATCCGGCCGGCATCGGCAAAAAATACCGGTTGACGGCAATTTTCATAGTGATACAAGCCGGAACGAGTCAATTCCACATAGCCGAAACGACTTTTTACGCCGTTAAACCGTCCGGCGCAATCCATTACCACATCAAACTCCGACTGCAGTGTTTCGTCCGGCGTCATAACCTGAACACCAAAATCCGGCAACAGCCGCAAGACCGCCTCATCGTGCGGAAAATCACTCGCCGCCGCCACCGTCAAATCCGCGCCCCCGGCCAGCAACACCATATACTTAGTCATGGTATTCCGAAAAACCGGAGTTGCGTCCAGAATTTTCAATCCCTTAAACGGCAACTTTTTCCGCCAATGCTCCATTTGCGCAATCAACGCCGGAAACTCGCAATCCCGATAAAACTCCGCCAAATATTTTCTCATCTTCAATTCTCTGCAAACCAATCAATTCCGCAATTCATCTGTTTTTTATAAATCTCCGGCATAAATGAGCCGGAAACACTATTACGCACCAATTGCGTAATTTCCGCTTCAGTCAAATTCAATTCGGTTGCCAACGCTGCATAATTACGCCCCGCTTCACCGGCAAAACAGCCGGATGCTCCCGAACCGATTACAAAATTCACCTTATGCTGCAAAAATTTGCGCAACGGATACTTCCGCTCCGCCGGCCACATACCGGCTCCGCGTTCCGACAATGGGCAACCCACCACCGTAACGTGCAGTGCCGCCAAACGCTCCAGCATTTCATCTGCAAGCAATGCGTCACAAACATGTTCCAACCGTTCAACCTTACTATCCAATAAGTTGTTTACGGCCGCTTCATCCGCATCGGTAACGGCGGCGCACAAATGAAATCCCCGTGCTTTGGCCTCGGCAAAATAGTGCTGAAACGTCTCTTGCGTCCGGCATTGCCCGTATAAGCTGAACGCCGCCACTTTATTGTGCCACGGCGTAGTATCTTTTATCAACTGCAATGCCGCTTCCTCCCCCAGCTCCCGCCGGGCAGCCACAATTAATGTAGACCCGATAAAGTGCGCCGCATCCTGCAATGCCGTAATAACGCCATCCATAGTCACATCGGCAGTCAAGCCATAACGTTTTAGCGTATCAGGTGTTACCGTTACTTCAACCCATTTTATGCCATCCTGTTTAGCCCGGCGCAAATAATTCATAGTAACTTCATACACATCATTTTCATGCCGTAAAACTTCCAACAGCGAATCATTAAAATCCAAAAATTCCGGCAAAGACTCAAATGTCATCGCCGCCCGTAAAGCATTGGAATCATTATAAGGTAAATTGATTTGATTTTTCCAGGCTAAATTTAAAGCCAATTCCGGTTCAATTGTTCCACCGATATGCACATGCAGTTCGGCTTTCGGCAATTTACGCGTAAACTCGTCAATACCCATTTCCAGACTCTCCTGTTCCGGCCGGCGCATTTTGAGCGTCACCATTAAAATTTTTTTTGGCAGATCCTTGCTATTTACTATTCCGCAATAAGTAACGCCGCATCATGCGCCGCCACGATTATTTTTTCAGTTATTTTACCTAAATTCTGCAACACCTCTACACAGGAAACCGGTAATTGCAGATCGCTGAACTTAAATTCAATTTCCTCTTCTGTATCATTCACTACGGCTACGGCAAATTTGCCGTCCACGGTGCCGGAGTAACTGTACGGCCAGCGATCGCACCAGCACAACTGCGGGCGAACATCACGCAACCGATATTTGGCACAGCGTTCCAATAAAGCCATCCGTTCCGGAGCAATGGTGCCTAAATGGTCGCTGGTAAGCACCACGCCGGTCATCATGCCCGCCAAGGCCGAAATTCGAGCCTCGCCAAACGTATAAAACGCATTATCCTGCCGAGCCATAATCACATCCGGATCCGCCCGGAACCAGCGGTCAAACATCCACCAGTTTGAACAAGTGGTATGAAATGCGCCCCGAATCCCCATGGTTGCCGAACTGGTTTCACAATTTGGCGGATATTGGCAATTCGACGGATTTATCCAGTAGCGGGAAGTATCCTGCGACACCCGGCAGTTATCCACCAGCCCCAGCACCGCCATATAAGGCGCCCCGCAGCCTAAAATAGTTGCTTCCGGCACGGCACGCCGTATAACGGCCAAACCTTCCCGGAATGCGCTTACCGCAGTACAGTTTTTATCATAACGGACACCGTCCGGCATTCCATACCCCAAAGCATCAAATTTAAAATATCGAAATCCCATAGCCCAAAAACTTTTGACTACATTCCGCAAATGCTCCTGCACCATTGGGTTACTACCATCCAGACACGCCCACAAATGATCCGGCGGAGCTGACCAGCCGGAAATTATAATCGGCTTATTTTCAGCAACTTTCACCAAATACTCCGGATGTTCGGCATAAACCCGGCTGGCGGTGGAGACCATAAAAGGCATTAACCAGATACCGGGAATCCGCCCCGAAGCAATAATTTTAGCGGCCGTTTCCGCCAACTGCCCCGGCCAGTTTTCATGAGCATCAAGCCAGTCGCCCTGATGCCGCTGATACCCGTCATCGATCTGAACGACCTCCACCGGAAAACGGGAGGTATCTGCGGCTTGAATTGCCGCCAGATTGTCCAGTAAATTCTGTTCCGAAACGGCGTCGTAATAATAATACCAAGTACAGTAACCGCTTAAATTGCGGCTGGAGTCCGGCATTTTAACCTGCATTTTTCCGGCGGCAATATTGGCATATTGCACCAGCAGCTCGCGCCAGTCATCGCCCTCCAGCACCACCAGTTCTTCGGGTTCCTCACCGGCGGCAATCATGGGCTGACATACGCTGATGCCCTCCTGTCTGCCGTTCCGGTGCAGAAAAAAATAGCTCAAACTGCGCTTAGCCGTAACCGCTCCGGCCAAAATATATTTCCGGGTATTTTCATCCCCCACCACAATTACATCCTGAGATGGTGTTTTACCGGCAAACCCGGTAACATAATGGAGATTAGGCCCTTGAAATGTCGGCACCATATTATTACTACTGCTGTACACAAAACAAGCCTGCGGCGGCAAGTCCAGCGGTAAATATGCCCGATAACAACTCTTCACCGCTTCCCATCTGGTTTTAATCATAAAAAAAATACCTTAATTTAGAATTTGCTCAAAAAGCCTCCCAAAACATGGTAATTTACAATGCAACTGAAAACTTGCAACCCTGAAAACTATTTTTCTTCAAAAAAAAAGCGGCTTTTTTTAAAGCCGCTCTGTCAAGCATAAAAATCAGACTTGCCGGGCCACTACAATATTGAGTTGCGGACGCACCACATTATAGTAATTATTCAGCTGTGGAGTAGCCAGAATATCCAGCCTTTTCCCCATAAAATCCTCCGGCATCTGATTAAACGCAATGAACTCCATTTGAGCTCCAGTACCGTCCACCAATACGCCTCTGGTATGCCGCTGACCGATCAGATAACATTTTGCCACATCCAGTTCATTAAACCGATAAACCGGTTTGGGGTTACCATGCCCGAACGGAGCCAACAACTCCATATAGCGGAAAAATTCGCTGTCTAAATACGACAATTCGGTTTCGCCGTCATACAACTGATACTCCACCAAATCTTCTGCGGTAACATGTTTGCGCACCTCTTTATCTAAAATCTCGTGAAACTCACTGATTTTACTGGTCTCCAGCCCTACGCCGACCGCCATGGGATGCCCGCCGTAACGTTCCAGCACATGCGACGCCTGCGACAAGGTTTCCACCAGATTCAAATTTCCCACGCTGCGGCCGGAACCATAAGCGTGTTCGCCTTGAATCGTAAGTACAATCGTCGGGCGATTATAGTCTCTGGCCAGGCGGGACGCCACAATACCGATTACGCCCTGATGCCAGCCCTGCCCGGCCACCAGCAACGCATATTTTTCCTGCAACTGCTTGGTTGACTCCAGCTTGGTTCTGGCTTCCTGATAAATTTCCTGTTCTTTTTCCTGTCGAATCCGGTTAAATTGTTCCAACTCGCCGGCAAACTGGTACGCCTCCACAATATTTTCCGACTCCAGCAGATGCATAGCAATATTGGCATCACCCACCCGGCCGGCGGCGTTGATTCTGGGGGCAAGTTTAAACGTAATGTCCGACGGTGTCAATTCACTGCGTAGCTTACTGCTTTCAATCAAGGCACGGATGCCGGGGCGAATCTGTTTTTTGAGTATTTCAATACCCTCTTTAACCATAATGCGGTTTTCGCCCAGCAGCGGCACAATATCCGCCACCGTGCCTAACGCCACATAGTCCAGCACCTCTTTTAAATTGATATTAAAGCCGCCTAAATTATGCTCCAGCCCATACTTTACAAAAGCATGCGAAAGCTTAAACGCCGCACCTGCGCCGGAGAGTACATGTAAATCCTCCAGTTCCGGATAAATTTTGGCATTAATCACCGCCAATGCGTTCGGCAGTTCACTGCCGGCCTCATGATGGTCGGTAATAATTACATCTATGCCCATATCAACGGCATCTTTCACCGCATCGCAACTGGTTACGCCGCAGTCCACTGTAACTAAAACCTTACATGGCCCGTGCGTACCCAATGCCTTATGCAGAGACTCCGGCGTAAACCCGTACCCGTCATCAAACCGATGCGGAATAAAGGAGTTCACCACGGCGCCGTTACGCTGTAAAACCAGAGTAATCAAACTGCATGCGGTGATACCGTCGGTATCATAGTCACCATGAATAAGAATTGGCTCCCGATTCTGCACCGCCTGCCAAAGCCTTGCCACGGCCTTTTCGATTCCGGGGAATCGATAAGGATCGCTTAATCCGGCCAGTTTCGGATACAAAAAGTCCTTCATTGCATGGCCTTTAATGCCGCGGGCGGCAAAATACAATGCAACCGGTTGCGGAATTTTATTATTCCGCATTAAATCGTCAACTTCGTGTTCTAAATTCTGGCAGGATGATTTCCATTTTGTCTCACCCATATTTACTTTCTTT
>CAZEHZ010000080.1:10028-10619 GCA_964512385.1 uncultured Victivallaceae bacterium
TCGCTATTACATTACACTAAATTAACAATAAGACAACCTTTTTTTAAATTTTTTCCGTCATTTTCCTGTTTTTCGTAAAAAAACCCGGTATAATAGTAGTTGAAATACTCTTTTTTTATGCTATATTTTCATACCAAAATAACATTTAAGGAGTCGATTTTAAAATGAGAAGAATTTCTGTACAACTGTGGTCTCTGCGTGATGAAACCGCTAAAAATTTTCCTGAAACTCTGACCAAACTGGCTAAAATCGGCTTTAAAGCCGTAGAGCCGGCCGGATTCGGCAGTTTAACCGTAAAAGAGTTTAAAAACATTTGCGATGATTTAGGTTTGTCGATTCCCTCCAGCCATTCGCCCTGGGTGGGATTGGATAATATTTCGGCCGTCATGGATACGGCTCACGAATTGGGGCTTACTCAGTTGGCCTGCGGCTACGGCGCCGATGATTTTGCCAATTTAGACAGTATTAAACGGGCGGTGGAAAATTCGGCAAAGATTTATGAAATCATCTCCCGTAACGGCTTCGGCATGTTCCAGCATAACCATGCTTTTGAGTTTGAACGTTTGGATGGCAAGTTAAAATATGACTACT
>CAZEHZ010000081.1:0-10309 GCA_964512385.1 uncultured Victivallaceae bacterium
ATAAATATAATATGAAAACGATTAAAAACAATCAATATTATATAAAAAAGCCCGGCTTTTTGATTGACTCCAACGATTTTGGCGTTACATTAAAGACTATAACAATATGGAGGGCCGTGATTATGAACAGTTTTATGGACATGGGAAAACAGATTTTTTGGCAGAATAATTGGAAAACCGTTATTTTCCGGGGGATTCTAATGACGCTTTTGGGGGTATGTTTTATCGCCAACCCGATGGCTACGGTAAAAGTTCTTACCTATCTATTCGGCATTATGCTGGTAATGATTGGGATTATGATGCTCAGCACCAGCGGTAAAGTTGCCATGCCGGTTCTGCGCACCAGTATGCAAACCATTGCGGTACTCTTGTTGCTGGTTGGTCTGGTAATGATGCTGATTCCGATATTTGCGGCGGTAATGGTGGTGATCATTATTGCGTTTTTATCGCTGGGGCACGGCATACAGCAGATTATGGCCGCCGGAGTAATCAAGTCGGCCAGAGGATATTTATGGCTTTCGGGCATTCTGTCGCTGTTGTTCGGGGTGGTGATTATACTGTCTCCGGGCAATGCGATTAGCGTATTCGGATTTATCATCGGCATATATTTATTGGCCTTCGGTATCTTCACATTGTCTTTAGGTGGTGCTTTACGGCAAAAAAACCGGTAATCGGGTTTGACAATTAGCAGAATTGATGCAATATTATAGAGTCTTTATATTAAAAAACCGGAACAGGAGTCGGACGGGTTGAAAAATTTGCTGAAAAATATGGCAATGGTGGTGGCGGCAGTCTGCTTGTCGTACTATGCGGAAGCCTTTGACGGGATTGATTTTGACCGGCAAAATTTGGCGGAACTGAAAGACGCCCGTGCCGATCAATGGAATATTGTCGGTAATACATTGATTATTAAAGGTAATGTTTACATTCCATTTGGTGATTTAACGGTATATGCCGATTCTGCAGTAATCGATTTGGATAGCCGGGATGCCGAAATTACCGGCAATATTCGGGCGTTCCGGGTTCGTCGGCTGCCAATGACGTTAAGTATTGACGAACTGATTGAACTGCGCCGCAATCCCATGCTGAGTATTAAAATAGACTCGTATGTGGCTGATCCGCTGGGCGAACAGAAAATTAAAGCCACCGTTTTTCAGCGTGGCGACTATATAAAAGCCCGTCGCCTGGCCGCCAATCTGGATACCGGCATGGCGGAATTTAATGATGTGGATATCTTATTCAGCAACTTTGGTGCCAAAGCCGCCCGCGGTATTCGTAAACCCGGCGGTGAAATTACGCTGGAAGATGCCGAAATCACCTCCTGTAATTATATGCAGGATGATAACGCCCACTATTCCATGAAGGCCGGAAAGGTGGAAGTTATTCCGCATGAAACCGCCGCCTTGGGGCTGGGCAATACCGATAATGACTTGGGTGAACACAGCTTCCGGGCTTATAATGTGCAGTTAAAGGCCTACGGCGTACCGCTGCTGTGGATTCCCTTTATGTATAAACCGAAAGACGAAAGTCCGGGGTTGTTTAAATTTCAGGTAGGCGACAACAGCGACTGGGGCTTCTATATAATGGCCTCTAAACGGTTTGATTTGACGGACAATCCGTATTCATCGGTAAAACTTCTGGCTGACTTCTTTAACATGCGCGGTTTTGGTTACGGTGCTGATGCTGAAGCAATTACGGCAGATTCTAAAACCGAAGTTTTTGGCTATGGTATCTATGATATGCGCCCGTATTACAGCAGTGAAGTGGAAAAGAAAGGCCGTTTGGAAATTCCGCATCAGCGTTATGATTTCAGAATCAGCAATGTTTCCCATATAACGCCGCGTTTAGACTTCCGCGGGCATTTTGAACTGCTGAGCGACATGTATTTTCTGGAAGATTTTTATCGTTACAGATTTAACAACAATCCGGAACCGGCCACTTATGCGGCGTTGGAATATCAGTTTAACCGGGTTTCCACCGCTTTATATTTGCGGCCCCGGGTAAACACGTTTTTCACCACTGTGGAAAAGTTACCGGAATGGCGTATGGATGTACCCCGTCAGCAGGTGTTCGGGTCTAAATATCTGTATTATCAGAGTGAAACCAGCGCCGACTATCTGCAAATGAAGTGGCGCAGTTATGACAAACCACTCCCCAAAGGCTATCAGGACCCGGATGATTACCAGTCCGGCCGTTTTGACACGGTGCACTTTTTGTATATGCCGTTGCGTTTTGCCGGAATAAACTTGATTCCCCGTATCGGCGGCCGTTTTACCGCCTACAGCAATTCGTCTAAAACCAAAGTGGCTGAACGGGATTTGAATTCCATGTTTGTGATGACCCGGCCGGAGGGTTTTTATCGGCTGGATTATAATCAGTATGATAATGACGGCGGCACCGTGGGGCGTTTTATCGGTGAATTCGGGGCCGAGGCCAACACTAAATTTTCCCGCTCATGGCAGAACGTCCGTAACGCCTACTGGCGGCTGGACGGCTTGCGGCATGTGTTGGAACCGTATGTGAATTATACATTTATACCACGCCCGTCGGAATCCAGAGACCATATCTATTATTTTGATGATATCGACCGTATTCAGGAACAGAACTTTTTCCGTTTGGGGACCCGCAACCGTTTGGAAACCAGACGAGGCAATTTCGGCAGTGAACAGATTACCGAAATTTTCAGCATGGAAAACTATTGGGATGTGTTTATGGACCATCAGGACGGCATGAACTCCATTGGCGACTTCTGTACTCGTTTGGAGTTTAAACCGGGTAACGGCTTCAGTGTTGACACGTTGTTCAGCATCGACGCCGGCGGCAATAATGACCATGATGTAGAGGCTAATCGGCGTGGACGCCCCGCCGGGCGCCCCGGTATAGACAACAGCTGGCTGAATATGTGGGAAATTAATTTCCGTTATGAACTGTTCAGGGATTGTCAAATTACACTGGGTTATGTCTATCAGGATGCGTATGCCACCCGTTCAACATATTCAATGGGCAGTACGCTGTCCTTACTGCAGGGCGGCAGTTTCTTTGATAAATATTACGAAGACCGTATGCAGAATATTCGTTTCGGCTTTACCTTGCCATTGTCCACCGACCGTTCATTCCGCGGTGCTTATGACATGTATTATGACTTTGAAGCCGGCAATTTACGTGAACAGCGTATAAAATTGATTAAAACACTGCACTGCTGGGAAGTTGCCGCAGAGTTTGCAGTGGAAAAAGATTACGACAGCGACGGCGATAAAGAATATAACTATTCGGTAATGGCCACCGCATATCTTACCGGTCTTTTAGGCCCGGCACAACAAGCTCAAAGTGCTATCCAAAAAGGCTTTGCAGACATGAAAAATGACAATTTGAACTTCTAAAACCTGGAAAACATCTTATGTATATTGTAACCGGAGCGGCCGGCTTAATCGGCAGTGGAATTATTTGGGGACTGAATCGGCGTAACATCACCGATATTTTGGCGGTAGACCACCTTAATCACAGCGAAAAATGGAAAAATTTGCGGGCATTACGCTATGCCGACTATTTGGAACGTGAAGATTTTCTAGCCAAATTACAAGCCGGCGACTACGACCATGCGGCTATCGAAGGGATTTTTCATCTGGGTGCCTGTTCCGCCACCACCGAACGGGATGCCACGTATTTAGTGCATAATAACTTTGAATACACCAAAACGCTGGCGCTTTTTGCGGCGCGTAAAAACATCCGCATGATTTATGCCTCCAGTTGCGCCACCTATGGCGACGGGGCGTTCGGTTATGTGGATGATGAGGCGGAAATTGAGCAGTTACGCCCGTTGAATATGTATGGTTACAGCAAGCAGATGTTTGACTTATGGGCCAAACGCAACGGCTTATTATCGCATTTAGCGGGTTGCAAATTTTCTAATGTTTACGGTGCCAATGAACACCATAAAGCCGACATGCGTTCCGTAGTTATGCGGGCTTATGAACAGATTACCGCCGACGGTAAATTAAAGTTATTCAAATCTTACAAGCCGGAATATGCCGACGGCGAACAGATGCGGGACTTTCTGTATATTAAAGACGCCGTGGATATGGTGTTGTTTTTGTTTGACTCTAAGGCGGCCGGGTTGTTCAATATCGGCAGCGGGCGGGCGGAAACCTGGAATGCGCTGGCCGGTGCCGCATTTAAAGCGTTAAATGTGCCGATAAATATTGAATATATAGACATGCCGGAGTCGTTAAAAGCTAAATATCAGTATTATACCTGCACCGACATGACCAAACTGTGCAGTCTGGGTTGGACTCGCCCGGCAATGAGTTTGGACGATGCGGTGTATGACTATTATGTGAATTACCAAATTCCCGGAAAGCTGTTGGGGGACGAATAATTATGATGCACATAGAAAGTGCGACGCCTCCCGCAGTGCAGATTTTGGATGCGGCACTTTCCGCATTGGCATTGTGGACGTCTAAACAAATCAGCATAGATGACTTTTTGGAGTTTCACCTCACCTGCCCCGAATATCGGCGGAGTGTGGCCAATCTGCTATTCACCTATTTCCGGCGTAAAAAGTTTATTGACCGTACTTTACGGGCTAATATCCCCAAGCGGCCGATTCCGGAACTTGAACAATTACTGCAAATTGCGGCTACTCAGATTATATTTCAGACCGGACTGCCGCAGCAAGTGGCGGTAAGCGTGGCGGTGGATATGGCCAAAATGCAGTTTGGCGACATTGTCGGCGGCTTTGTAAATGCGGTTTTACGGAAAATTTGTGACATCCCAGTGCCGGTGGACAATCGGGCGGTAACGGTTTTTCCGCCGGAATTATACAAAAAATGGAAAAAAATCATGCCTCGGAAAGTAGAGGAGTTGGCCGCCGCATTTCTGGTTCCGGCAGAATTCACCTGCCGTGATGTGGGCGAAAATCATTTGGACACCGAAAGATTTGCGGCCACCCCCATTGAAACCGAATTTACCGGGCAATACCGTTTTTATCAGGTGGGTAATCCCGCCGAATTGTTATCCTCCGGCGAATTAGCGGCCGGGCGGGTGTATATTCAAGACCCGGCCACGGCATTAAGTATTTCATTATTAGAACTTAACGGCAATGAGCGGGTGGTTGATTTATGTGCGGCGCCGGGTGGCAAGAGTTTGCTGGCAGCGGAAAAATTGACGGAACAGGGCTTTTTACTGGCCTCGGATCGTTCCGAAAAACGCCAAAAGTTGACGGAACAAAATTTCCGCAATATCAAGCCAATCGTGCCATATAAGATTCAAGCCGTAGACGCCATGTGTGTGGACGGTGAATTTGATGTGGTATTTTGCGATGTTCCGTGTTCCAACACCGGGGTATTTCGGCGGCGGCCGGATGCGTTATGGCGTTACAGTGAACGCCAGTTGCAGGAGTTGAATCAAATTCAGATGTCGATTTTGGAACATGCGGCCACGCTGGTGAAAACCGGCGGAAAACTGGTCTATTCCACCTGCAGTATCGAGCCGGTGGAAAACGGCAATATGGTGGCGGATTTTTTACGCAGTCACAGTTTGTTCACGCTGATCAAACAGCGACAATGCTATCCAAACCCTTATTACGACGGCGCTTACGCCGCAGTTATGCAGAAAAATTAGAGATTTTTGGGAACTTGAATCAGGAGTATATATAAAATGAGTATTTATCAGGAATTAAAGGCGCGTCAGTTCATCTATCAGGAAACCGACGCCGAGAATATTGAGAAGTTGTTAGCCACCGAAAAGGTAACCTTTTATGTGGGTTTTGACCCGACCGGGAACAGTTTGCACGTGGGGCATTTGCTCCCGATAATGGCCATGCGTATTTTACAGCAGGCCGGACACGTGCCAATTGTGCTGGTGGGCGGCGCTACGGCTCGAATCGGTGATCCGTCCGGCCGTATCAGCGCCCGGCCGATTTTAACGGTGGACGAGATTAATCATAATGTCGAATGCCTGAAATCGCAGTTGTCCCGTTTTATCAAAGTTGAAGCCGGGCAGTGCCATTTTGTCAACAATGCCGATTGGCTTTGCCAGTTAAATTACATTGATTTTCTGCGTGATATCGGGCCGAAATTCAGCGTAAACCGCATGTTGGCACAGGATTCGGTAAAACAGCGTTTGGAAAACGGCTTGAGTTTTCTGGAATTTAACTACTCGATTTTACAGGCTTACGACTTTTATCATTTGAATAAAACCTTAGGCTGCAAAATGGAATTTGGCGGTCAGGACCAATGGGGTAACATGGTTTCCGGCGTAGAGTTGACCCGTAAAATGACTCAGCAGGAGGTCTTTGCCATGACATTCCCGCTGCTGCTGGACAGTAACGGCCAGAAATTCGGCAAAACCGCCGGCGGCAACAACGTATGGCTGGATGTTGAACGTACCAGCGTATTTGACTACTACCAGTTCTGGCGGAATTGTGAAGACGTTCAGCTGGAAAAGTTACTGTTCACATTCAGCACGCTTCCGGTGGATGAAATCAAGCGTTTAGCCGCCGGAACTACGGCGCAGGAACTCAACCGGGCCAAAGAAATTCTGGCATACGAGGCTACATGTTTGGCTCATGGCGCCGATGCCGCCGGCAAAGCGTTTGTTACCGCCGGCACCAAATTCGGTTTTGCCGCCCCGGAATGCACTATTGCCACCAGCAGTAAAGTTGCGCAAATCAATCCTCGCACCGCCGTCGCCGCCGCCCTGCCCACAGTGGCAATACCGGCCGACAAATTTGAAAACGGCGAAATTTGGGTGGTGAAATTATTGGTGGAAGCCGGCATGTGCAATAGTAACGGTGATGCCCGTCGTTTGATTCAAGGCGGCGGTGCTTATATTAATGATGAACGGATCGCTTCGGCGGATGCCACCGTGAAGATTGCCGACTTAAACGGCGACGGCATAGTGATAAAAGCCGGAAAAAAGAGTATGAAACGGGTAATTTTGGGGTAAAATAAAAAATGAAAAAGTTTATACTTACCATGCTCATGCTGGTTGTCGGCCTGATAACTTGGGCGGAAATTCAAATTAAGGACGGTCAGAAAGTGGCGTTTTTAGGCGACTCGATCACCTACTACGGCACGGCGGTTCCGGCCGGCTACTGTAAACTGGTTGAAAGTGCGTTAAAGCAGCAAAACTTAAATGTCGAAATGATATTTTCCGGCATCAGCGGGCATAAATCCAATCAGATGCTGGCTCGGCTTGATGCTGACGTTCTGGCCGCTAAACCGGACTGGATGTTGTTGTCCTGCGGCGTAAATGATGTATGGCACGGCGAAAATGGAGTTCCATTGCCGGAGTATAAACAAAATATAACCGCAATCATTGACCAAGCACAGGCCGCCGGCACCAAGGTAATTGTGCTGGCCGCTACAATGATTTTTGAAGACGCCGCTAATGATAACAATCGTAAATTAGATGAATACAATGCGTTTTTAAAGCAGATTGCCGCCGAAAAGCAGTGTATTTTTGTGGATTTGAACACCGTTATGAAGCAGTACATTGCCAATGCCGTTGCCAACGGCCGTACCGCCGGAACGTTGTTGACGATTGACGGCGTACACATGAATCCGCTGGGCAATATGATGATGGCAACGGAGATTCTGAAAAACGTCGGCTTTGACGATGCACAATTAACTGCCGTCCAACAACTTTGGCAACAGATTCCGGACGCCTGGACCATCAATGCCAGAACCGGAATCACCATTCAGCAATACCAGAAACTTGATGAGCTGGCGGCTAAAAACGGCATTTCCGTGCAGGAACAGCTTAACCGTTTAATTCAGCAGGATATTGCCGAGCTGTAAATTTTGCGCCTAAAAAATAACAATGCCCCGGACAACGATTACCGTTTTCGGGGCATCAATTTTTATTTCAGTCGATTACGCAAAGGCGATGCGTTAATCAATGCAAGTGTTTCAGCGTTATGCCTTGTTGTTCCGACATATTAGTTGCCTGCACCGGAGAACTCCGCAACGCTTTTGTCCCAGCATGGACTGCGCCGCTCATTTACTAAAGCTACTTGCCGCCTTGTCTACCACCAAAATCCCTTTTGCATTATCGACTATTTTAGTTTAAAAATGTAACTCGGCTGATTGCCGTAACCAACAATCTCCCATGAGTCGGCCGAGATTTTTAAGATGGCAAAAGTTGGTGTTTTACTGTTTTCCAGCACTGCTTTAAGCTCAATCTGCGGTATTCCGCTTACCATTCGACTGCCGCCCAAATGCGTATGACCGCTGATATTGCCTTGAATTTGCGGATTGGCGGCAATTAACTCACTTAAAGCGGCAAAGTCTGCCGTCATGTATGACAGCGGCACGTGAGAAAAAATCATCACTTTTTTGCCCGCCGCCCGGCTATCGGTCAACTCGTCCGCCAACCACTCCAACTGCCCGTCAGACACATCTTCCCGCCCGGTCTCGCTGGTATTCAGCACAATAAATTGCCAATCCGACAGTTCCGGCAGGGAAAATGTGTAAAATAAGTTTTCCCAGCCGCAATTATTATGCAAACGCTTAGCGGCTTTCTGGTCATTATTTCCGGCAACATGGTATATGGTGATATCCGGCACGCCATGCAGAATATCATCCAGCAATTTAAAATTAGCGTCTTCGGCGGCGGTAATGGAGTTGTCTTCAATCAAATCGCCCAAATCAAGCCACGCCTTCATCCGGTTTTCCGCCGCAAATTCGGCAATTTTCTGCAGATTAGCCAATGATGCCGCATAATTACGCCATTGACTGTTTTCGGTGCAATACTGAATATCAGCGGTAAGTAAAAAGTTTATGGAATTCTGGTCGGCGGCAACCGGCGGCAACCCGGCGCTGTTAACTGGTTTTACCGCATTACTCTGTTTTTCCGTGGTGGTCGACTTCTTAACCATTGCGGAACCAAGGTGTTTCACCATGGCGTCGCCGCTGTCGCAGGCGGTAAAAAGTATTATTACAGCGGCATAAATGCCGTATTTATTTATCCAGTTCAAAATCAAAATCCGGTTCAACCGCCAAAAACTTACGCAGACATGTATGACCGGCACAAGATGTACTGTCATTAGAAATATACTGCAACACGATTGCGGGGCAACCGCCGCCGCACCAAGGGCGATATTCGCAAGTAGCGCAATTAGCGTAATCCGTTAACGGTTTATGCCGGAATTTACGCATTTCATTGATAAACTTACCGTTCCGCCAAATATCCGACAGGGAGTCCTGATTAATATACCCCATAACCTGTTCCGGAAAAGCCGAACACGCTAAAATACCGCCGTCCGGCCGCACACAAATCCGCTGATACACCAGCGAACATGTAGAGTGAAATCCGCCATGAACCATAGGAATATTATCCCGTTTGGCTTTCAAGGCCGTTTTCCAATGGCGTAACATTGCGCCGGGGCCGGCAAAAGCCTGAATTACACCGGGATATTTTTTATTTACGATTTGATGTTCCCGCATGGCATCGGCGTACTGATGAATATTATACTCAAGTTCGGCGGCATTTTTACCGTTTTCGCCCATTACCGTAGCCATATTGGTACCGAAATGAGGAATTTTCAATTCATTAACAATAAAATCGGCAAACTCTTCCAAATGGCCTAAATTATGATGGCTCAGCGTAACCCGTGGAAAAACATTGATGCCGTGGTTCAGCAAATGCCTAATTCCCCGCACCGCCTTATCGAATGCGCCTTTACCGCGAGCCGCATCATTAATTTCGCCGATACCGTCTAAAGAAACCTGTACAGCGGAACAACGGCCGATTTTCGCCAGTCTTGCGGCATCGGCATCGGTAATTAAAGTGGCATTAGAGAGGATTCGATAGCGCAATCCCAGTTCGGAAGCGCCTTGACAAAGGTCTAAAAAATCCGGCCGGACAAAGGGTTCGCCGCCGGTTAATGTGATTGTAAAAACTTTGAGTGACTGCAATTCGGCAAAAAATTGCAGCCACTCATCTTTAGATAAGTCTTTGCAGTGCTCGGTTACGCTATCAAAGTGGAAGCAGTATGAACAACGTAAATTGCACTTACTTGTAACCTCCATCAACGCAACCACGGGAGCTTGCATTACTGCAGAGCTGCACGGCAAAGACTCCATCACTAAAATTCCTTACGCTTCTTCGTCCGGATCTTCGTAAAAGCCGCCATCACATGTCGGCACAATTACAGAACTGCCGCCAACGGCGAATTCGCTATCCCAACCGCAGAACGCATTCAATGCCGGTTTTTCGTACTTAATGTTTTCCATTTTTCTTTGATCTCCAAGTTTAAAGACATCTTTTGGCAAAAAGTTATCATCCTTACACTTCTTAAAATACATTC
>CAZEHZ010000082.1:0-10134 GCA_964512385.1 uncultured Victivallaceae bacterium
ATAATTTTTTTCATCTATTTTATAAATTGAACAGGAAAAATCAGAAAAAGATTTGACATTCACCTATAAGATGCTATTTTTATAATAGTGATAAACGCCAGAAGCGATTGTCGCACCAGGCGTATGTGGTTTTAACCAAGGAGGCTTTATTATGAGCAAGGACCATAACGTTAAAAAAGATGAAAAAAAGCAACCCACGATGACGCTTAAAGAACGTCGTGCCGCTAAAAAAGCTAAGCACGATGCTCATAACAGCACAGCGCCAACCGCATAATAGTTGCTTAGACTAAACCGCCGGGGCTGAAAAGTTACGGCGGTTTTGTGTTTTTTATGATGTGCCGGCAGGGGGAAATTACGGCGGTTTTGTGTTTTTTATGATACTTATGTTGCATGATTCTTTGCATATTTATTCAGTCTGTAATATATTTCAGATATTAAACGAAACCAACTGAAAAAGGGCTTTATACACTATGAATCGGCACGAAACTTCTCCGGATTTTTGGACTTTGGCCAACCTTAATCCTAATTTTTTACGCCAATGCTTCGCCGCTCCTAAATTTAACGCCGCCATTTCCGGCAAACCGTTACAGGTAAATTCGGTAACTTATGCCGAAGGACTTGGGATGCAGGCTCCGGCTTATTTCTTTTTAAATCTGCATAAATCCGCACGGCAAATTACCGGAAAAGTCGGGATAGATGACGCTTCACCGCACGGCAGCGGCTCTTTTCGCTTAAGCGGCTTTAAAAACGGCCATCCGGTGGTTTTGTTTGACTCGCAGGTTATATATTACGGCGAAGCCGCCAAAGCGTTTTCCGCCGATTTAACTGATATCGAATTTTTAAGTTTTGATTTTCATGACAATAACTCCAGCTCTCCGGCCCATGTTGACTTGCTGGAGGTAAAAATCAGCTATGAAAATCAAGCCCCGGAAACCGTACCGGCCAATGTGCAACTGGCCACTAAACACGCCAACTGGTTTATCGGCGCCCGTCCCGGCAAGCCGCTTACTCAACTGGGGTTCGGTCAGCTCTCATTTCCGGGGGCGGACGATGTGGCATTGGTTACTTATCCGCATCGGGCTTCGGCCAATTTTGCCGTAGACGAAACGTTACGCATTATTCAGCCCGACGGTTCGCATAGCGTGGCTTTAACCTTTAAGGATTTGGATATTGTTTTCGACTCCGCCAATATTTGCCGTTATATTTTCCATCTGGCGGACCCGGTGTACCCGATAACGGTGGACTGGGTGGTAAAGACATATATTAATGAAGATATGTTTGTGGCGCATTTAGAGATTACCAATTCGTCGGCGCAACCATTTACATTATTGAATCGGGATTCGGCGTTTATCGCCCTGCCCGCCGATTCGCCGGCCTGGGTAAGCAGTTTTTCCGGCGGCTGGGGTGATGAACTGGCCAATTTGCATGAAGAGTTACTTCCGCACGGTATTCTGCGGCATCAGAATCGCGGTGCCGTACGCAATCCGTGGCCGGACTGGCCGGGAACGATTGTCTCCTTTAACCATCCGGCCAAAGAGAATGAAGGCGAAGCGTTTGCGGCGGCATTAGCCTGGACCGGTTCGTGGCAACATAAATTCACTCGCTTAAGCGGTGGCCGCCTGATGCCGGAAAAGTTATATTTTTCCGCCGGAGCCTTGGAAGAACCGATTCAAGTTGCCGCCAACTCCACTTATGCCACGCCGGAACTGCTGTTCACCTACACGCCGGACGGCGGCAAAGGTCAGCTCTCCCGTAATTTTCACCATTATGCCTGGCTGGGCGGCATCTATAACGGTCAGTCCGAACGCCGGGTAATGTTGAATAGCTGGGAAGGCGTTTACATGAAGTTTGATGAAGCAAAAATCATCAGCATGATGGACGGCGCCGCCGATTTAGGCGTAGAAATGTATGTGCTGGATGACGGCTGGTTCGGCAACGGTAAATTCCAGCGTAATGACGACTTTGCCGGACTGGGCGACTGGCAGATCAACTCCGCCAAACTCCCCGGCGGCTTAGCCGGATTAATCGCCGCCGCCGAAAAACGCGGCATGGAATTCGGTTTATGGGTAGAACCGGAGATGGTGAACCCGAACAGCAAACTGTTTGAACAGCACCCGGACTGGGCGATGCAAACGCCGAACCGTACCCGCTTGCAAGCCCGTAATCAATATCTTTTGGACTTAAGCAACCCGGCGGTGGAAGAATTTGTCTATAAATCCGTGGCCGATATTTTAAGCGAATATCCAAAAATTCATTATATAAAATGGGACTTCAATTGTTCCGCCTATAATTTGGGCAGTGCTCAACTTGGCAATAATCAGGGAGCATTGTCAGAGTTGCAAAATCAGGCCTATTACCGTATTATGGCCAGACTGCGCCACAACTTTCCGCTTGTAACCTTTCAATTATGCAGTTCCGGCGGCGGTCGAGTGGAGTTTGGGGCGATGAAATATCACGAAGAATTTTGGGCCAGCGATGAGACCAACGGCATTTTACGTATTCCAATCCAATGGGGTTACAGCCACTTTTTCCCCGCCAACGCCATTGCCTCGCATATCGGGCGTTACGGCGAAGGCGATTTTAAGTTGCGTGCCGATGTCGCAATGACGGCTCGTTTAGGGGTGGAATTATCGCCGGACGCCGTTACTGAAGAAAATCGTGCCACTATCCGGCAGGCGATTAAGGTATATAAAGAGTTGCGCCCGCTGCTGCACTCGGCCAACCTCTACCGCGGGCGTTCGCCGCACGAATCGCCGCTTACCGAATTAACTTTTGTAACGCCGGATAAATCCGCGGCGGTGCTGTTTGCCTTTAAACGCAATTCCGCCGCCAAACGTGAAAATATTGTACTCTCCGGCCTGGATTCAAACCGTCGATATCTGATTACTGAAGTAAATCCGGATAATGAACCCCGTTTAATGTCCGGCACTTACAGCGGTAAAGAGTTAATGAGTATTGGTATTCCAATCTTATTCCCCGCCCGTCCGTCCAGTGCGGTGGCTAAGTTGACCATGATCAAGTAGTTGCCTTAAAGCAAAACATAAATCGTAGATAAGCAAAAGGCATTGTATCGTTAGTTAGTCGATACAATGCCGATTTTATGCTTATTGCCGTTTAAACTCTTGTCCGGCGGCGACTGCCGATCACCATAATAGTTATGCCGCTCAAGATCAGTCCGGCTACAATCAGCAAGGCCTTTCCCGGATCGCCGTCATC
Organism: uncultured Victivallaceae bacterium; assembly: GCA_964512385.1. Taxonomy (GTDB): domain Bacteria; phylum Verrucomicrobiota; class Lentisphaeria; order Victivallales; family Victivallaceae; genus CALXXL01. Next base: position 3,217 of record CAZEHZ010000082.1, read on the forward strand.
GGTGGTATCCGAATTCAAACGCTCCTCTTTTAAAGTCTGCCCGCTGACCTCCTCCGCCTGTTTTTGGCGTGCCAACGATTTTTCAATTTGCTGTTCATAAAATTTCTGTAATTCCGGGTTCGCCAAATTCTGTTTAATCATTTCCCGCAATTTCATATTGTCCACCGGCGGCAAATCAAACTTTTTCATCAATTCGGTATGAGTTTGCGCAATTTTCTGAATCGTTTCCGCATCCGCCGGCCAGTAACCTTTTCGTACCGACTCCAACATAATCGCCGTCATCTCCTGCAATGCGGCCGGATTATTTTCTTCAAAATATTCCGGCAGTTTTAAGTCAAGTTTATCATCCACATAAACCTCCTTATACTCCTGCCATAAATGATCTTCCAGCATATCCGGCTTCATCACCTCCCAGCCGAAAGTATTCTGAAAAACCTCCACAAAACTCCCGGTGGCGGCGGCGCCCTCCTGCATCATTTCGGTAATATATTTCGGATTTAAAACCGTACTGCGAGCCTCTACCATGGCGGCTTCTCCGGCGGCCTGAATTTTGGCCTGCCCCGGAGTACGCAAATCATTAAAATAGGCTTCCGGGTCTTTGCCGGTAACGTGCCGGGCGGCCATACTCAACCCGCCGGTGAACTCATAAACATGGTCCAGCGACAACGGCCCCCAACTGTTTGATGACCGTGACTGCACCACGGTATCGGTATTCTGCATAGCGGCCTTAAACACGCCGTCCACATGTTCGCCCCAGTGGTCTTCGGTGTATAATGCACTCATATTGTTCAAATATATTTCGGCAATCTCGCCGACATCGTCCCAAGAACCGCTTTTTTGCGTCATGCCGGTAATGCCGGTACCAAAGTTGCCGTTTACGCCGCCGAACAGTCTGGCATTGCTTAACGACTTAGCCTGTTCAACGGACATTCCGTTGGCAATTAAAGCTTTAACAATTTCTAACGAACCTTCACGCACATAATTGCCAAACTCTCCGTCCGGGTCGGTAGCGGCCAGTTGAACCGCTTTATCAATCAACCGCATCCGGCTGGTGGCCGCCCCCCGGAACTGCCCGGAGGTTTGCACCAGCACATCGATTCTGGGGCGTTTAAGTTCGGCCAACGGAATCAGACGAACATCCTGCACCCGGCCACGGGAGTCCCAAACCGGTTCCACGCCGAGCAGATAAAAAATTTCGCCGATATTGGTACCTTGAGTCCGGATAAATTCGCCGCCCCATAATGAGAAGCCGACTTTTTTCGGATAATCTCCGGTAGACTTCAGTTTCTCCGCTATCAATGCTTCCGCCAACTGTTTACCCACGGCAAAACTCTCTTTAGTCGGCGTGCGTTCCGGGTCTATGCCATACAAATTTTTACCGGTTGGAACCGTGGCCGGATTCAATATCGGATCGCCGCCCGGCGACGGATAAAGATAACCGCCGGAAAAGGCATTTAGAATAGCGTTCATTTCCGCCTCGGTCGAATCCAGCAAATCCTGTCTGGCCTGAAAGGTGATCTCTTCCGCCGACAGCACCGGCTTAGCGGGCAAAACCTTTTTTGCCGGGCGGTTATTCATGGCGCCCATTTGCTGCATGGCGACGGCCATTTCCGGCGGAATATCCCGGCCGTCCGGCAGTTTTCCGAAACTCATCATCTTTTGCATTTCATCTGCCGATGCCGTCATACCATGATTAGCCGGCATTGCCGGGGGCGCCGACGGTTTATATTTTTGCGGATTGCTTAAGGCTTCGGCGGCTCGTGCTTTGGCCGGATTAAGATAATGTTCGGTAAAAAGCGCCAAATTACGCCGCTCGTCATCGGTAACTTTTCCGGCGGTTAAATCCGCATTAAATAAATTCTCCGCAATCGTATCCATAGTCATCAACACGGCGGTTTCATCGGCCTCGGCGGAGGTATAAGGCCGCCCCAGCACATACATACCCCGATTAACCTTGGCGTTCTGAATTTCATGAATAAAATTATGCAACCGGAAAAAATCATCTTCCGTAATCACGCCGGAAGCAAACGAAGCCGACAATTTTAAATCTTTATGATAATTCTCCTGCACGGCCAACTCCACAATGCTTTTGCCGTATTCGGCTTTCAGCATGGCGTTTTCGGCAGTCTCATAATTCTCCATTTTTTCATGCAGTTGGCTGATTACGCCATAGCCGCCGGACTGCATAAACGGCGGCGTAAGATGGCTGACCATAGTGGCATAACTGCGGCGTTTGGCAATCTGCGCCTCGCCCACATTGTTGATAATGTATAAGTAATAATGCGGCATTTCGCCCACCAGAATATCCGGCCAGTCATAATCAGACAACGCCACCTGCTTCCACGGCGTAAACTCCAAACTCCCGTGCGTGCCGAAGTGCATCATGGCATCGGCCTTAAACCCGTGCCGGATATAAAGATAGGTGGCAATATAGGTATGCGGCGGCGCCATCTTCACCCCGTGAATCAACTTGTTTTCATCCTCGCCCTCGCCCGGCAGCGACTGCGGCATAAAAATGATATTGCCAAATTGAATTTGCCCGATTGCCATATTACCTTCGCTGGTGCGATAGTCTTTCCCCGGAAATTCGCCATAACGGTCAACCACTGAACGGTATAAATCGGCCGGCATACTTTTTTTCACCCAGCCGTCAAACTCGTCCGGCCGGATTTCCACGGTACTTTTAGATAGTTTTTCATTTAACGCCTCCACATCGTCGGGTAACTCACCGGTAGTATAACCGGCGGACTGCAAACGCTTCAATAAATTAAAAATTGATTCCGACACCCCTAATCCGGCAGTAGCGGCTTCGGCTCCGATAGAACCGTAATAGATAATGGCGATTTTTTTATCGGCATTGGGGATACGTTTTAAATCGGTGGTTTTCTTAACTAACTCCGCAAAACGTTCCAACCGCTCCGGAATCATCCGAAACGCTAAAAGACCGCGTTCGTTGCGGAATAATGCCGACAAGACAAACGGCACCGTGCCGCCGTCCAATTCCGGCATGGTGATGCTTTGGCTTAACATGCCGCCGTTCATGCCCTGCTGGTCATGCAGATATTCCTCATACTCCTGACTCACTTTTATCGGGCAGAGCAACGGAATATTCTGCGTTTTCAAAAACTCCAGCGTGGCATCCGGGTTTTGCATCGAGAGTCGCCCATGCGGTTGATAAATAATTAAATCCGGCTTAATTTGCGCCAGCAACCCTACGCCGCTGCCCATGCCGTTTACGCCGACCACATTTAAATTGCGTTTTTCCAATGCCGTAATCAATTCGGCCAATGCACCGCCGCCGTTGCCGGAAAACAGCGCCACCGTAGCCCCGTCCGGGTTAAAGAAAGTTGATTTTTGATACCATGAACTGTATTCGCCATAAGTTTCAAACTGCGCATCGTCGGCGGCATGGAAAAAGGCATAATGCGGCACTTTTACCGGAGCTTCCGGCTTGGGGGCAAAAATTCGCTTGCCATCCACCTGATAGCGGATATAATCCAGCATATAACGGAAATTGTCCTTACCGCCTTGATTCAGATATGCCTTTATCTGTTCGGCCTCCGCTGCGGTTAAAGAATTTAACGCCGTTTCAGATTTAGTAGCGGCGGTGGTATATACCGGAATCGTCAAATTATCCAGAATCTCCTGTTGTCCGGCAGAAAAATTCAATCCCATGCCAAAGAAAATTATCATATCATAATCTTCCAGTTCCGGCCCGGTTTGGTCGGTCCAGGTAATGGAGCTGACCTGAATCGAATCATTTATTTTTTGATCCAACAGTGGCGCCAACATATATTCCGGATAATTTACAAACGCAATTTTAGTATCTGCCGCATAGACATTATACAGCAATACGGCGATGGCCGCCACAACCGTTACGCCAACGGCTATACATAGTTTTTTAAACCAATTTTGCTTCAACATTTTATTTTTGCTCTCCTTCCGGCACATAAATTATCTCGCCATTTTCCAGCTGATAAGCAATCCCCACCCGCACACCTTTGCCGGAGCCGGAGGTTTGTTCAGATTTATACCGGGTTATTTTATTATCTTTTTTAACTACAATTTCCATTTCCGGCGTACCGGCATTTTTCACAAAAGTTACATCATCGGCCGTTAAAAATTCGGTGGTTCGGCTTTGAATCGCAAACGCCACCATTAACGCCACCGCAAACACCATGGCGGCATCAAACAAATTTACTAAACTTGCCATTGGATCGCAATCATCCTGATCGCTTAACGAGTTATAACGCAGTCGCCTGTTCATTACATTCTCCCGGCTAAATGACGATCCAATACATAGCGCAAATTAGTAATTTCCTCGGTATACCAGTGTTTTTTGGCCGAATATACCATTAAGGCAATCCCCGCCGACAGGCAACCCACCACGGTAGTGGCAAAGGCAATCTGCATATTATATGCCATATTTGCAATATCGCCGGAAGCCAACTGCGCCAACGCCGGCCCCATGGGAATCAGCGTACCCATCAAGCCCAGCATCGGAGCGACTTTGGTAATAAACTTGGCCTTTTCAAGTTCCCGCTCATAACCTTGCTGGATTTCGGCAATATGTTTTTCGGCATCTATTTCATCCCAGTCAACGGCACTAAGTTCCGCCAGATGAGTTGCAAATATGCCGGATTCGTATAAAATTTCCTCGTCCAGACGCTGTCCGGACTTTATTCTGCCGATAATTTCCGTCCGTTTACTGCGTTCACGCAACAGATTTAAATACATCGTGCAAAAACCGCCCAGCGAAATTAACGCCGCCAGCATGGTAAGCAACAGCAATACAATCACCGGCAGCAATAAACTGCTGGATATCCAATTCAATATCTGGGTTATATTTGACATTTAATATATCTCCTTCTCTTTTTTATTTTAGCCCAAATCTGCCAGCCCAGTGCCGACAATAATACACAACCAGCCAATCCGCCCACCACCGCCACGGTATTCATTATACTCCACTCCAGCGGAGTATCCATTAGCTTGGCAGTGGCCGCCACCGGCATAAAAATTGCGGTAATCAATAATAAATACTCTAAATGGAGCACGGTTAAAATCCGCTCTTCCACCTTACGCCGCCATAAGCGTAATCCTTCCGAAATCAAGTACAAAACCGCCGGAACGCCTAAGGCCATAAACCACACAATTTTATCGGCTTCCACCGCCGGAAAACGGTTAAACAAAAACATTTGCCCATACAGCACCATAAACGGTAACAGGATTGACGGTAAAAACGCCGCGTACTTCCATTTTTTACGGTTTTGTAAATCCGCCAGTAACGAAAATCCGATTACAATTACCAGTAACTCCTGCGTAACCACCATGGTACACCATAGTTCCAGCAACTCAGCGCCGGATATCAACCGCTGAGTTTCCATCATACTCATTTGTTGTATTTTGTCGGCAAATATAAATGGCAACACGCTCAACACCGCTCCGCAGAGGATGGCCCACCGGCGAGGCAGTAAAGACAGTTTACTGAAACTTTGCACCGAGGCCGTAATTAAAACCGCCCAGATAAATGCGTTCATTTTACTCCTGTAATTGATAGTCAAAATTTATTAACTCTTCGGTAAAATACCCGGTCATCCCCTCATCACTGCCGCCTAAAAATTTTTCACTGCTGACATGGCCGTCGCACCATGCGATATTGGCGGCGCCGTTGTGCCGAAAGTGCATGGTGCCGTTTTTATCCGTCATACCGAAGCCCTTACCCACTAAAATTGCCGTTCCGGTGGGAGCAGTACCCATTGCGGCATCGGCAAACATAATTATGCTGGATGAAGAACTTATTGACCCCGGACTCGTGCGGCCGTTGCTGACCGACATATCATCGGCATTAATGGTACTGCTGAACTTAGTTCTGGTATAGCCATATCCGCCCACCGTGTCGCACTCTTTCGGGTTGGAAATCTGAGCCATGCCCCGCCACACCGGGCAGAAGGTGGTTGCCGAACGCTCGCCGATAAACGGATGCAAAAAGCCGCCGGTAGTCAAATCATAACTTTTGCCGGACATTGCTTTAGGTGCCAACCCGTAAAACCACGGATACATGCCGTCGGCATTAACATCCCCCTTAATCGGGCATAACACCCCATACGCATTGGCATACATTAAATTGGCCAACGCCATCTGTTTTAAGTTATTGGCGCAACTCGTCTGTAACGCCATCTGCCGGGCCCTCCCCAGCGACGGCAAAAGTATTGCCGCCAATATAGAAATAATTGCAATCACCACCAACAGTTCAATCAGCGTGAACCGACGTTTAAAACTACTCATTTTTTGCTACTCCATTTTATGTTAATTTTTCTAATTCGCCGATAATGTGTTATTCGTCATATACCCCCAGAAATTTCCAGCCGCCGTCGTCTTCACTGCGGCCGACCACGCAATTATACGAACCGCCGCGTCTATCATCCACCTGGATAAAGAAAACGTTGTTTTCGCCGCTGATCATTTTTACCGGCAGAGCCGCATTTTCACTCAAGCGAGTATGTTTCAGTAACGCATAATTACTTGGAATATTCGGATTTTCCATATCAGAGGACATGGCAAACTTTTTATATTGGCCTTTTTTAGCATGTTCCAAAAGAGTCTGTATAAAACTGCGGCATTCGTCCGCCGTTTCGCTGTCTATTTCCGTATACGTGCCGGACTGCACTTTAGCCGGCCAGCCGTAGATGGCGATTCCAGCCGAAAACATTATTAACACTAAAGCCCAAATCATCTGCTTTCTCATTCTTTTTCTTCCTTTATATTTTAATTAGCTTATTCTAACTTTATTCATAAAATGCAACCGTCTTTAAAAAGAAACGGGGAATTTTTACATCGCCTTTAAAATACAACCATTATAATAAATTTCAAGTAGATATGTCTAACTTTTTTGCAATATTTTTATTTTCAGCTATATAC
>CAZEHZ010000083.1:0-5073 GCA_964512385.1 uncultured Victivallaceae bacterium
AACGGCGTCATGTTGATTTCGTCAATACTTTTCAGTTGTGAGCGGCGTCTTTTACGTGAAGTGGACATACGGCAACTTTCTCCAGCTTAAAAGTTACGGTTGTCGGCATTAGGGTCTGCCGCAGTAAAAGACATTTCGTCCTGCCTGCCGGCCGGGGGATTGTCGGCAATAATCACCCGGGGCTGTAACGGCGAATCCACCGTAATCTGGCTTGGCATCACCGGAGTTGCCGGAGTTGCCGGAGCCGCCGATAATGGTGTGGCCGCCGGAATATTACGCGGCACGGCGGCGCCTCCCTGCGGCGGCATTGCGGCGGAACGGGTTTTCAGCAAACTGTTTAACGGCATTACTACCTGAGCACTTTCATAAGCACTGTCCGGTTCGGCCGAATTTACGGCGGCGTTACCGGCGGAACGGGGTTCAGCTTCTTCAAACGCCAACTGTTCCAAACCTAATCTGGTGATAAAATCTTCCACAAAGTTATCCATGAAAACCGTGTTTTTACGGATGGTGTTGGTCAACATATTATACGGCACCAGGGCCGCAATCGCCACGGTCAACCCGGCTACGGTGGTCAGCAACGCCCCGGCCAGCCCCGGCGCCAATGCCCCGATGTCCGCCCGTCCCATTTGCGCCGCACCGCAGAAGGCCTGCATTACCCCCCATACCGTACCGAACAAACCGAAAAACGGGCTTACGCTAACCGCTAAAGACAACAATGGAACACCGTTTTCCAGCGCCATAACCTGTTCCGACACTTCATTTTCCAGCACGGTTCGAATCGCCTCCCGCTGAGCCAGAGTCAGGCGGCACGGCGTATTGCTTAAGTTGCGGGTTTTGCCTTGACCGGCGGCATCGCCGTAAAACGAGAACAGCTTCTCCGCTCCGGCGGCATAAATCTGCGCCAGCGGGCCGGAGTCGTGTGAACTTTCCTTATACAGCGTAACGTCCGCCACACTGGAGCATTGTTTGAAACGGGCCCAGAATTTTTCCGACAATTTACCCACCTTCTTCATGGCCAGATATTTGTCTAAAATAAACGAGCTTACCGCCACCAGCATTACCGCCAGCAGCACCACAATTCCCTGCCCCACACCGTCGCTCACCGCAAACGCATAATACGCATTACCGATACCTGAGACCGCCGCCAAACCAGAAAAAAACATGAATAAATCCTCCTTTTCTCAATAAAAAAACTTTCATTTTATAAGATAGCAGGTTATATTGATTAAAGCTAATTTTAAATGTAAAAAAAACGACAAATTTTTTTAGGATTGCAATAATGAAAAAAGACACTCTGTTGCTGGGTTTTGACATCGGCGGGACAAAAATCGCTTTATGTCTGGGCGACGCCCAAGGAAATATTTTTGGGCAGACTCGAATCGAAAATAATGATACTTATCCCGAAGATGTTGTTCCGCAAATGATTGCTGAAGCTAAACGCATTGTGGCCGAAGCCGGGTTTACTATGGCGCAGGTCGGCGCATTCGGGATATCAAGCCCCGGCGCATCGGACTATATCAACGGCATAATGACGCATCCGACTAATAACCGGCACTGGATTAACGTGCCGATTCGTCAGCTGGTCAGCGACGGGCTGGGTTTGCCGGGTTTTTTTGAAAATGACGCCAACTGCGCAATGCTGGCCGAATGGTTTTTCGGCGCCGCCAAAGGTGCGAAAGACGCCATCTATTTAACCATGAGCACCGGTATCGGCGCCGGTATTATTGCGGCCGGTCATCTGGTTACCGGCCGCAGCGGGCAGGCCGGCGAGGTGGGGCATATGAATTTAGAGGCCAACGGCATTAAATGCAACTGCGGCTTGAGCGGCTGTTATGAAGCCTATTGCGGCGGCAAGGCGATTGCTCAGCGTATGCAGCGTGATATCACCGCCGGTCAGGTAACTCAAGTCTGGGACTTTGCCGAACAGAAAATGGACAAAGTTAATATGATTGCGCTGGAAAAAGCCGTGCGTGCCAACGATGCCTACGCCGTGGCGTTATGGAATGAAATGATTGTGATGAACGCCCGTGCCATCGGCAGTTTGCTTAATATACTGAATCCGGAAAAGGTGGTTTTAGGCACGTTCGCCTGGGCGATTGGCGATTTGTTCATGAAGCCGTTGTTGGCCGAACTGCCCAAATACGCCTGGCCGGAAATGCTGGAGGTTTGTGAAGTGCTCCCCAGCAAGTTACAGCGTGAAATCGGCAACTATGCCGGCATTGCCGCCGCCTTAAACGGACTGTATGAAATGGGCGAAATTTCGCTTTGAAAACCCGGCGTAAACGGTTGTAATTATGAGTGAACGCCTGCGTGAATTTCATCCGTCGGAAATTCCGGACGCTCCCGGCGTGTATGTGCATCGGGATCGTTTCGGTACGGTGATTTATGTGGGCAAAGCCAAAAATTTGCGGCGGCGGCTGAGTCAATATTTCCAGCCGTCGCAAAAACTTCGTGCCGACGCCCGGCGGCGGTCGCTGATCAATTCGATTTTTTCCTGGGAATATTATGTGGTAAAGTCGGAAGACGAAGCGTTGATTTTAGAGTCCAGACTGATAAAAGACTATGCCCCTTATTATAATGTGCTGATGCGGGATGATAAACGTTATTTACTCTTGAAGCTGGACAAAAATTCGCCGTTCCCCACCTTAAAAGCCGCACGAGTCCGCAAAGATGACAACGCCACCTATTTCGGGCCGTTTCCACGGGGTACGGCATTAAAGTCCACGCTGGAATTTCTGCTGGCGCATTTTGGTTTGCGTGCGTGCCGGGACGCCGAACCCAATGCCGATACCCGGAAACGGTGTCTAAAACGCATTGTAAAGGATTGCGTGGCGCCTTGCACCGGGCAGGTGTCGGCGGCGGCGTATCAACAGCAGGTAAATAAGATGTTGCAGGTACTGGATGGCGATTTGACTGAACCTTTGGCCGCTGTTGAAGCTAAAATGACGGCCGCCGCCGAAAAACTTCAGTTTGAAAAAGCCGCCATGTTACGGGATGTGCGGGATAATCTGCTGGCGGTGTTCGGCCGGAAAAACCGTAATTTTTTACATGCGGCACTGCCCACGGTCGGCGGCGAAAATGCGATGAAAGAGTTGCAGAAGTCGCTGGGCTTACCAACTTTACCACGGCATATCGAATGTTTTGACATCTCTAATATTCTGGGAAAAATGGCGGTGGCCAGTATGGTGGTGTTCCGTAACGGCAAACCGGCACGGGACTATTATCGCCGTTTCCGGATTAAAACCGTACATCAGAGCGATGACTTTGCGATGATGGCCGAGGCGATAACCCGGCACTTCAGCCGTAAATTGGCCGAAAATCGCCCGATGCCCGATTTGCTGGTGGTGGATGGCGGCAAAGGGCAGTTGTCCAGTGCGGTGTCTACGCTGGTAAAATTGCGCACTCCGCCGTTTGCGGTGATCGGACTGGCTAAGAAACATGAAGAGATTTTCATTCCCGGCCGCAGTGAACCGATTGTGCTGGACCATCACCATTTAGGTTTGCGCATGTTACAGTCTTTGCGTGATGAATCGCACCGCTTTGCCATTACCTATCACCGCAGTTTACGGCAGGCCCGCCTCAGCGAGTCGCTGTTGGACGAGATACCGAATGTGGGGAAAATCCGCAAACAGCAGTTGCTTCAGGCGTTCGGGTCGGTGCGCAAACTGCGGCAGGCGACGGCGGCGGAAATCGTGGCAAAAGTGCCGGCGGTGGGCGAGAGTCTGGCCGCTAAAATAGTTTCCGCCTTGCAAAAGAGCCAAACTGCAAGTATATTACCTGCTCAACCAAACGAAAAGGATATGTAATGTTTAGAATAATGGTGTGGCTGTACAATCTGGTGCTGCCGTTGGGATTCATCGGGTTTTTACCGGGGCTGATTTTTAAGTTGATTAACCGGCCGGGCTGGAAAAGTACTTTTGCGGAACGGTTCGGATTTTTTTCGGCAAAACGGTTGGCCAGATGGCGGAATGAGCAGGGCGGAACGTGGATTCATGCCGTCAGCGTGGGCGAAACCATGATTGCGTTGTCCTTGATTAAAAAGATGTTGCAGGCAAATCCCGCCGAGCGGATTATATTGTCCACCACCACCACCACCGGGCAGGAGCTGGCACGCCAGAAAGCCCCGGATCAGGTGCAGGTTATTTTTGCCCCGATTGATTTTTATTGGACGGTCAATAAATTTTATCGCGTTTTAAAAGTGGAACGGCTGGTGATTTTTGAAACCGAAATCTGGCCGAACATGTTAGGAATTGCCGCTAAAAAAGGTATTCCGGCGTTTTTGGTGAATGCCCGGATGTCGGATCACTCCTGCCGCGGATACTATCGTTTTCGGTGTTTTTTCGGGCCGCTGCTGGCGGAATTTAAGTTGATTATAGCTCAAAGCGAGGCCGATGCCGAACGCTTTCATAAAGTCTCGCCCGCCGCTCAAGTGGCCGTCAGCGGCAACTTGAAGTTTGACCAGTATATCGACCCGAATCTGCCCGCCGCCGATTTTTCCGGCTATTTCGGCCCCGGCAAATTTAAGATTCTGATTGCCGCCAGTACTCACCCCGGCGAAGAAAAACTGGTGATTGAAACCTATAAACAACTTTTAGCCAAACACCCGGATCTGCGTTTGGTGGTTGCTCCCCGGCACGCCGAGCGTGGAGGCGAAGTGGCAAATTTATTCAAACAGGCCGATATCAGTTTTGCTCAGCGCAGTATCATGCCGGACTCTCCGGTTCCGGTAATGGCGGTATTGGCCGACACCACCGGCGAACTGCTTAAGCTGATGAAGGCCGCCGATGTGGTGATTATGGGCAAAAGTCTGGCCGGGCAGGACGAGGGGCATAATTTGATTGAACCGGCACTGCTGGGTAAAGCCATTGTCTGCGGTGCGGTTTTAAGGAACTTTCGTTTTGTACTTAACGTTCTTACCGCCGCCGACGCTCTGGCCCTGGTTTCAGCGGATTCCGAATTATTGAACGTTTTAGATTCACTGTTTTTAGACGAAAATGAGCGTAAGTTGTTGGGCGATAAAGCGAAAGCCGCTATAAGCATACATTCCGGGGCAATAGAAAAAACCCTGAC
>CAZEHZ010000083.1:5083-10109 GCA_964512385.1 uncultured Victivallaceae bacterium
CTTGAAAATAGTGGGAAACAAGGTTAAATTCTCATACGTTTTACACAATAGACTAACAAAAGTAAAAATTATAAAGATATTAACAAAAAGAAACGAGGTAGATTAATAATGCATTGGATAGACTGGACGATTGCAGTATTGCCGTTGCTGGTGGTATTGTACATCGGGTGGAAAGCTCAGAGCTATATTACCGGGGTGTCAGACTTTATGACAGCCGGTCGTGTGGCTGGCCGTTATTTGATTGCGGTGGCAGACGGCGCAGCGGCGCTTGGACTGATCTCGGTAATCTATCAACTTGAAATGAAATATGTAGCCGGTTTGGCATTTGACTTTTGGGGTAACTTTGCTATCCTGTTAGGGTTTTTGCTGACGTTGAGCGGTTTTATTGTTTACCGCTATCGTGAAACCCGTGTAATGACGATGTCGCAGTTCTTTGAATTGCGTTATAATAAGTCGTTCCGTATTTTCTCCGGTTTGCTGGCGTTTGTGGCCGGGGTTATCAACTACGCCATCTTCCCGGCCGTCGGCGGGCGTTTTATTATGTATTACTGTCAGATGCCGGATTATTTCCACATCGGCGGATTACAAATCAATACCTACGGGTTCTTGATGGCGTTCTTCCTGATAGTTGCAATCTCTCTGGTGATGCGCGGCGGTATGCTGGCGAACATGGCCACCGACTGCGTTCAGGGGATTTTCGGTTATTTCTGTTATGCCGCCGTGGCATGTTATATGATTTACTACTTTTCCGCCGATCAGTTCTTTGAAACTATGACGGCACGCCCCGTAATGCAGAGCTTCTTTAACCCGTTCCACACCGGAAGCATGAAGGACTTTAACGTGTTGTTCGTGCTGATGGGCTTGTTTGGTACGGTGTACAGCCGCATGTCGTGGCAGGGGAATCAAGGTTACTATTGCGCCGGTGCAACTCCGCACGAACAGAAAATGGGGGCCGTGCTGGGCGCATGGCGTGCCGGATTTAACGTGATTATGATTCTGTTAATGTCGTTCGGGGTATATATTTATATGAACCACCCGGACTTTGCGGAAAATGCCGCCATTATGCAGTCTGAAATCAGCAACCGTATTTATACCGGAGCCAGTGTTGCCGATATTCAGGTTACCAGCACTTTGCGGACTCAGATGACGGTGCCGATGGTGTTGCGCCAGATTTTGCCGGTGGCGGGTATGACGGGGATTTTCTTCGCCATGATGATGTTCCTGATGATCAGTACCGACACCACCTATCTGCATAGCTGGGGTTCCATCTTTATTCAGGACGTAGTTTTGCCGTTCCGTAAAAAACCGTTCTCTCCTAAATTCCAGCTGATTCTGCTCCGCAGTGCCATCTTAGGCGTGGCCATCTTTGCATGGGTATTCAGTTTCTACTTTGGGCAGGTTACTTACATTATTATGTTCTTCAGTATTACCGGTGCAATTTATGCCGGTGGTGCGGGGTCGGCCATTATCGGCGGCTTGTACTGGAAAAAGGGTACTGCGGCCGGAGCGTGGGCGGCGTTGGTCTGGGGCGGAATTGTTTCGGTGGCCGCTTTAATGGTTACTCAATACTGGGCTTCTCATATTTATCCCGCTGTTATGGCTACTTATCCCAATGCAATGGACGGATTTAAGTCTTTTGTGGTGTGGCTGGATGCCGTAGTGCCGATCGCCAGCTGGGATGTGGGTGAACTTGATACCCGTTTCCCGTTCACCGGGGCGGAAATGAGCTTCATTGCCTGTGTAAGCAGTGCATGCATGTACATTGTGGTGTCGTTGCTTACCTGTCGTGAAGACTTTAACCTTGACCGTATGCTGCATCGCGGCGTGTACAATATGGAACATAAAGTGGCGGACATCGGTGAAGAGGAAAAGAAGGAACCGTTCTCGATCAGTAAGTTTATCGGTATCTCGCCGGAATATACGATGGGTGACAAAATGTTGGCGTGGTCGGTATTCTTATGGGCCATATATACATTTGCCGTGTTCATGGTGCAGTTGATCATTGCGTTGTGGAGTGAAGAATTGCGCAACAGTGAACTGTTCTGGCAGAAGTGGTGGTTATATTTCACATTGCCGCAGTCGTTGCTGGTAGCGGTAATTACCACGGTTTGGTTCTCCATCGGTGGTATTGTGGACCTGCGCAAGATGTTTAGCCGCTTAAAGGATATTAAGCGTACCAACGCCGCAGACGATGGCCGTGTAGTCGGCCACGTGAACACTGCCGACTTGGAAAAGACCGTGTTTGTAGAATCTTTGAACACCGAAGAATTAGAAGCGGTTGAAGAAGATGAATCCGAAAGTATTCATAATAAAGTAGACAGCATCAAAAAATAAATTCTACATCTTCAAGAGGCGGTATCGTTGATATCGCCTCTTTTTTTTAGCTGGATTCCTGAAGCAGAAAAGCCGTTTCCGCCGGTAGAATTAGTTGCTAATGCAAAAACGGTTATATAGTATTAGCGGCTAATTGAGTTTCCGGCAAGGTTACTCTTCAGCTTTTAACGGGTAGTGCGGCCGGTGGCGAATATGGTGCCGTAGCCTTTTTTCACGATGGATTGTTTATAGATGGCTTCGGCATCTGAGATGCTGTTGTAAAAGTTTTTAATACGGTCGGCATCGCAGGGGTGGGTAGAGGTTAATTGCTCTACTAAAGACGCATCTTTGCCGGTGCTGAAACGGGTCCAAAAGTCAATGGCCGCCCGTGGATTGTAACCGGCTTGAGCCATAAGAATCAGGCCAATATAGTCGGCTTCATACTCATTACTGCGGCTGAATGGTAAAATTACGCCAAGTTGAGAGCCGGTGCCGTAGATATTATTCAACGTTTCATCATTAAAGCCCAGCGCAACGCCAAGAGCTCCGAGTTTTTGAATTTCCGCCCAGGACATGCGTTCTCCGCCGTGGCGGGCGATGGCGTGAGCGGCCTCGTGCGCCACAACGCACGCTAATTCGGCCTCGTTTTTCATTACGTCAATCAAGCCGCTGTACACGGCCACTTTGCCGCCGGGTAAACAGAAGGCGTTCTGTATTTCAGAGTCAAAAACAATGAACTGCCAATTAAAATCGCCTTGATTGGCGGCTTGCTTTATGGACTGCCCCACGCGGTTTAAAGCCTGATTATATTCGGCGTTGGTCGAGCGTTTATATTTCTTTTTATACTCCTCATAGGTCTGATTGCCAAGCGTGTTTTCGTAGCTGGCGGTAGTCAACATTAATTGATTGCGGTCGGTAATCGGCACCGAGCGGCAGCCAATTAGAAACCCTAAAGAAAACATAAGTAAAACAAGCAATTTGTTATTCATTTTTCAATCTCCTGACGCATATAAAAACGTAAAATCTATTATGGACAATAATATAACTGCGTGCCGGTTAAAATCAAGCAAAATCGTTGTTCAGTTTGGAAAAGAATAAGTCAATGACTGTAGCTATGGACGGCTATATCGACGACAAAACATGATGGACATGCCGTTAAAATAAAAAAACTCCGCATTTGTGGTGCGGAGTTTTCTATCATCATCAATTAGTGACGACGCTGAGCTTCTTTGCGTTTAATTTCGCTCGGCTTTTCGTAGTGACGACGATTGCGCAGGTCCTTCAGGGTGCCTTCTTTGTCGAGCTTCTTCTTCAGCCGACGCAGTGCGCGGTCAATCACTTCGCCTTTTTTCAAACGAACTTCTGTGTACATCATATCAATTCACCCCCTCTCCTGCATCTTTTTTTTGCATTATTATCACTATATTTTTCTTACTTATTTTTTTACTTTTGCCAGACTGTCATCGTACTTCTAATCGGCGGCAAAGCCGGCTTCATCTGCTAACAGGCTTTTCAGTTTGGTCAACGCCTGATTCTGAATCTGACGGACACGTTCACGGGTTCGGCCAATCGCCTGCGAAACCTCTTCCAAAGTACGGGCTCGATAACCATCTAAACCAAAACGCATCTTTAAAATCAGTTTTTCACGCGGTTCCAGTTCTTCCAATAAATCCACTAAACGGTCTACGGACTCTACGTCGCCCAGCACTTGATCCGGCGTCATGGCACGGCGGTCCGGAATGATGTCCTGAAATTCGCCTTCTTCACCCTGTTGAATCGGATCGTGCAGACTGAAGGTACGCAAGTCAGCCAAACGCAGACCGGCTACGGTGCGTTCGGAAAAATCCAAATGCTTGGCAATTTCCGCATCGGTGGGTTCCCGGCCAAAACTTTCCGTCAATTTCATGCGGACGGACTTAATCTTATTGATTTTACCCGCCGACTGCACCGGAATACGGATGGTGCGGCTTTGATTGGCCAGCGCCCGGCGCATGGACTGTTTAATCCACCAGGCGGCATACGAACTGAATTTTGCGCCCTTGGCCGGATCAAATTTTTCCACGGCCCGCATTAAGCCGATATTGCCTTCACTGATTAAATCCAGCAACGGCAAACCTAAACCTTTAAAATCGTGAGCAATTTTTACCACTAACCGCAAGTTGGCCTTAATTAATGTATTACGAGCCTCTTCATGAGCATCAAAATCGCCGTTGTGAATGGCTTCGGCAAGTTCGGCTTCTTCATTTTTGGTAACTAAAGAGATCTGGCCGATTTCGCCCATATACACCTTCATGGTGTCATTACGGGAACTGACACCGGCTTTGGATTCCAAAGCGGTTTTACGAGCCAACTCTTTTTCGTGCTTGGTGCGGGGGCGGCCGGTGGTGGCGGCATCACGCTTTAAGCGTGGGCGGCGCACCCGTTCGACTGCGATTCCGGCGGCGGCGGGGTCGGCAGAACCGGCCACCGTGCCATTGGCGGCGGCGTCGACAGTTTTACGACGAACAATCCGGCGAGTTTTTGCCTCTACAGCCGTACCGACGACGAGCTCGCTGGAATCAACATCAACAACTGCAGTGGAAATTTTAACCTCAACTGCGGTTTCTTTATCAATGCGTTTAGCGGTTTTCTTTACAGTGTCTGCCATAACTCCCCTGCCACGATTATTATAAATTTTCCTGATTTTATACAAGATCGACTCGTAAAAAGTCAA
>CAZEHZ010000084.1:0-10094 GCA_964512385.1 uncultured Victivallaceae bacterium
AAATGGTAATGTTAGCAATTTTGCATGTTCTAAACTTAATTGTAACATATCATTCGCTTCGCAATAAAAGTATACTAATTTCAAATAACGCCGCAATAAAATTAAACTTGGAAATTTATTTTTTCCACGTAACCATGTCAACATATCATTATCACGCTTGGAACTATTACATTGCCGACAGGACAAAACTAAATTATCGGCATTATTCTTTTCTATCTTTTTTTGGGGCAATAAATGATCAATTGATAGGAAATCAGTAGAACCGCAGTAACAACATTTATTTGCTCCTATCTTATCCTTTTCATCTTGAAAAAATGAGCTGATATTCATTGTCCCGGTTATGATACCTTTATATAACTTTGCCCTTACCATATGATGTATAGTAACAAACTTCGTACAATTTTCCCGTACAGCCATATCAGCACGAGCTAAATTAGCATAGCACCAAGCCAATTCTTCTAATAGACTATTTTTTTCCATATAGCTGAGCCTTTTTATTTTTTCTGTGAAGCCAGCCAATGCTCGATAATGCGGCGGGCAACGGAACCGGGAGACGGCAAGGTTGGCAAATTGTCGGCGGTGAAAAAATCCGCTGCAGTTATCTCATTGCCGTCCGGCGTTATCTCACCGGAGTCGTATTCGGCAAAACAACCCAGCATCAACGCCTGCGGAAACGGCCACATTTGACTCTGAAAATAACGGATATTGCGGACTTTTATGCCAATTTCCTCCGCAATTTCACGCTGTACCGCCTCTTCCATGGACTCTCCGCCTTCCACAAATCCGGCGATCAAGCCATACATATTGTTCTTAAAACGCTGATTATGCGCCAATAAAATTTTGTCTTCATGCGTAATCGCCACAATTACCGCCGGGTCTAAACGAGGATAAAATCTGGTTCCGCAAGCCGGGCAGCTGAAGGCGGGTTCTTTTTCATCCAACACCGTTACACTGCCGCAATGACCGCAATAACGGTAGTTCGACTGCCACATAATCAATTGTTTAGCACGATTGACCGCCTTTAACAACTCCGGCGGTAATTCAAACTGCAGTTTGCGTAAATCTGAAAATTCGGCGGTGGGCTCCGGCGTTGTAAACGTAATTATGGTGCGATCGGCCAATTCGCCAACCGTCAATGCATGTTCCGGCCGCTCATCATGATAATCGCCTATCCAAACAGCATCCTGACAAAACATTATCGCCGTCAATGGCCGGCACGCCTTGGCCAATGGGTGCGGCGCATAAATAAATTTACTCATTTTCAGCTTTCAATATTAAAGAATTTTTTACTGTTAAACGTTACAATTTGAGTCAATTCCGCCAAAGTCAAGCCTTTTTCCTGAGCCACAAATTTAGCAATCTCCACCAAATATTTCGGGTGATTTTCTTTACCCCGATACGGTATCGGCGCCAGATACGGGGAATCCGTCTCTAATAACAACCGCTCCGGCGGAATATGTTTTAACGCCTCCCGGATATTGGTTGACTTTTTAAATGTCACCATACCGGTTACGCCTAAAAATCCGCCCAGTTGCAAAAATTTTTCCGCCCATTCCGGAGTAGCGGAAAAACAGTGGATATCAAATTTTCCACCTTTGGCTGCAAAAATTTTTAACCGTTCATACGCATCCTCATAAGCCGTGAACACATTATCCCGGTCCCGCAAATGAATTACCGCCGGCAACTGCCATTGTAACGCCAAATCCAAAAAAAACTCGAATACCGGCAACTGTTTATGGCGGGGGCAGAAGTCATAAAAATAGTCCAACCCGATTTCGCCGATCGCTTTTAATTTAGCGACGGCTTTAAAACCGGAAAACGCTTCTAAGTCCAAATTTTCCGCCGCCGCCTCATGCGGATGCACTCCGCAGGTAAAATATACGTTGTCATATTTAGCGGCCAGATTCTGCATAGCCAGCGAGTCGGCGTAATCCGATGCCGCCGCCAGCAAAGTAAATTTATAATCCGTCGCGGGTAACTCCTGCATAAACACCGCCGCATCGCTGTCGGCCTTAAAGTGAAAATGCGTATCAAACAACTCAATCATACAAGCTCCTTAATTACCGCGAGACTTACGAATTTGTGCCGAAACCTCCTGCGGCGTACCTAAAAACAACCAGTTTTGCGGAAACAATTTCCTTAATTGCGTTACCGTTTCTTCGGCCTCGGCAAAATTATTCTGCACCAAATCAATTTCCAACTGGGTAATCCACGGTTCCGGATCCAGTGGAGCCAAACGCTTAGCCTTTTCCACCTCGGCCTGAGCCGTGGCAAAATTCTGCATTGCAAAATAACGCCGGGCCGCAAAATTATGTGGATATGCCGAAAACGGCTTATATTTTACGCAAGCCGCCAACTTGCTCGGCAATAGGTATGACTCCTTGGCCGGCAACTCCAGCAGTTGATCAAAATGATAATCGCCAATAAAGTTCCACCCGCACAACGCCACCGCCGGCAAGACCGCAAGCGGCCAGAACCAGCGCCGCTTTCCCCGCACAACTTCCTCTTTAAAATTCAATATCAGCATCGACACCGTCAACATTAACGCCATTGACGACGGCACCTGCAAATTAACATCGGCCAGCGAATGAATTTCAAACGCCAATAAACCCGCCGCCAGTAAAATCGACTCCCAGTTCCAGCGACGCCGCACCAGAAGATGAATAAACGGATACAACATTAATAAAATCACCGCAACGCCGGCCAATACACCGCTTTGAGCGGCAAAATCCAGCACTATATTATGCGTTGCCTGCGGTGCTTCTTCCGAGGTATTACTTTTATTCATCATATAATAATAGTGAAATTCGCCCCAGCCGCGCCCGGACAACGGCATACTGTCCACCATTTCCAAGGCAACTTTGGCATAATCAAACCGCACCGTCATCGAGCCGAAACCACGGCCGGACTCTTTTACATACAAACTGCCCCCGGCAATCACAATAACGGCCAGTATTCCGGCCAGCAACCGCAATTTTACCGACTTTAAATAAAACACTCCGGCTACTACCAAAGTCAGTACCAACGCCAAAAACGCCGCCCGGCTTCGAGTAGTAAAAAAAACTCCGATTACGCCCAATCCGGCCACACTCATCAAAAATATTTTTGAATATTTTTCCGGCTCAAAACGCTTAGCAAAGCGTTGCACGCCAATAAGTAACACCGGTAAAGCCAATAATAGAAATCCGGCCAGTGAATTAGGCAAATCGAACGGTAAATGAGTACGGCGGTCAGCATTTTTTGCCGCAATTACGCCGGAAATCTGCGCCCCGGCTTCACGCTGTTCGGCAATATACTGCTCCAACGCATCAAATCCCCAGAAATATTGCTGATACGCCAAGGCGACCGCCAATAATATCCCCACACTCCACGCCCCGATTAGCCAGTAGCGAGCTTGATTTACCTGCACCAAAAAGATTTTGATACTCAATAAATAGCATAACAATCCGGTTAAATAGACTAAAAATTGCACACCGTAAGCCAACTGTGTAGCCTCTAACAATCCGGCTAAGGAAAATATTCCCAATACGATGAACAATAAAACATAACGTCCGCTGGAGTTATTTAATACCGGAATCGGGCAGGCCAGAGTAAGTAATAACAAACTTATCGCCGCCAATAACATAAACAATGAGCTGGGCCAGGCATTCAACGCCCAGCCCCAGCCATCGGCCTGAAACATACCGCCGGTAATCGGCAGAACCATTGAGCCGAATTTCATTGGTATCAAACTGCAAAAAATCAACAAAAACCCCGCAGCCAACCGAGTCGGCCACGGCATATTTTTATCTGCCGTTTCTGCCGTCGTCTGATTTTCCGCAACTTTTGTCAAGTTTTTTTTCGGAGATATGCCTGCACTCATTTTTTATTACAGCAGTTTCAGCCCCGGCAGATCCTGCACATCCACCAAACCAACCACTTTTTTATTATTATCCACTACAATAATGTCATTAATATGGCGTTCTTCAATCATTTTCAGCACCTCCACCGCCAGTGCATCGGCCTTTACAAATGACGGATTCGCCGTCATCACCTCGGCCATCGAGCGGGTCAATACATTAATGTCCCGTTCCGCCGCCCGCCGAAAATCCCCGTCGGTAAAAATGCCCTTTAAAAACCCCTGCTCATCCACAATAATCGTTGAACCGCACCGGGCTTTACCCATGGTATAAATGGCATCACGTACCGGAGTAGTCGGCAATGCGGAGGCAAAATGTTCACCGGTCCGCATAATATCGCTAACCCGCATGGTAACGGCACGGCCAATTGCGCCGCCCGGATGATACCGCCCAAAATCCTCTTTAGTAAAGCCCCGCACCTCCAGCAACACCATAGCCAGAGCATCGCCCAAAGCCAATAACGCCGTGGTGGTGGTAGTGGGCGCCAAGTTAAACGGGCAAGCCTCCTGCTCAACTTTCATAGGAATGCACAACTCGCTTAATTGCGCCAGGCGGGAGTCCGCATTGCCGGTAATTGCCACTACTTTTATGCCCAGCCGCTTTGCCGGAGCAATTACGCCAAGCAACTCATCGGTTTCGCCGCTGTAGCTCAGGGCGAACACCAAATCGCCTTTGCGAATAATCCCCAAATCGCCATGCAACGCCTCCACCGGATGCATGAAAATCGACGGCGAACCAACACTGGATAAGGTGGCCGCAATTTTTTTCCCAATATATCCGCTTTTACCAATACCGGTAAAAATCAACTTATTGCCGGAGGCCAATGAATTTTTCGCCAATCCAACCGCCTGTTCAAATTCAACGCCCAAGGAATTACGCACAGTATTCAAGCCGTCGATTTCACAATCAAAAACTTCGCGGGCACGTTCAAGAATTCTGCTCATCTCCTGCTGCCTTCCATTTCTTTAACCGCTTTACTATAAACGACAAGTACAAATATCGGTAACAATAATCCCCCTTGCACCGATTTCGTACAATTCATCAATAATCGTATTGGCCGTACTGCGTTTAATCATTGCCTTAACCGCCACCCAGCCCGCCTTGCTTAACGGCGACACGGTAGGGGCTTCAATGCCCGGAGTCAAATTACATGCCTTTTCCAATTTATCCTGCGGCACATCATATTCCACCATGGCAAAATCACGAGCCACCAGAATACCACGCAAGCGGGCGATTAAATGCGCCACTTCGGGATTCTTTTCGGCCAAATTCGGATTATGTGCAATCAACACAGCTTCGGACTCCAGCAACGGTTCGCCAACAACTTTTAAACCGGCTTCCACCAATGTGCGGCCGGACTCCACCACATCGGCAATGGCATCGGCCACGCCCAAGCGAATAGAAATTTCCACCGCGCCATCCAACTTGACAATCTTTGCCTTTACGCCGCGTTTTGCCAAGTCGCGCATTACCACCGCCGGATAGCTGCAGGCAATACGCAGACCATCAAAATCATCCGGCGTCATATTCGACTCTTTCGGGATTGCATAGCGGAAGCTGGAACGGCCAAAATTCAACGACAGCAATTCGGTAACATCCGCTTCGCTGTCTACTGCCAAATCCCGCCCGGTGATGCCGATATCAATAATTCCATTGCCCACATATAATGCAATATCGCGTGGACGCAAAAACACAAAATCAATCTGATTTTTAGCATCCGTTACCACTAATTCACGACTGTAACGTGAACATTTATATCCGGCCTCTTTTAACAATGCGATGGCGTCTTCAGAAAGTGCGCCCTTATTCGGAATGGCTACCTGTAACATTCTGCCTGCTCCTTTTACTATAAATAACGATAAACATCTTCTAAGGTCAACTTGCGATCAATCATCATAACCTGCAAGTGATAAAGAAGTTGAGAAATTTCTTCTGCGGTCCGTTCATTACCTTCATATTCGGCGGCCATCCAAACTTCACCGGCCTCTTCAATAATTTTCTTACCGATAAAATGACGCCCCTTAGCCAACTCTTTTACAGTTCCTGAGTTCGGATCGGCGGCGGCGGCTTTGGCCGTTAATTCTTCAAAAAGCTGTTCAAAATTCTTCATGACATTATCCTAATATTAGTTAAAGCCTTAATATACACCAAAAATCACGCTTTTACAACCCCGCTAACCGGGAACGTTATTTTTTCATCGACAATATGCAGTTCCTCCACTTGGCAAAAACCGAATTGCTGTAAAATCCGTCTGGTTTTATCCAATAA
The DNA here is from genome assembly GCA_964512385.1 of uncultured Victivallaceae bacterium. GTDB lineage: Bacteria > Verrucomicrobiota > Lentisphaeria > Victivallales > Victivallaceae > CALXXL01. The sequence goes on from CAZEHZ010000084.1 coordinate 6,168, forward strand.
CTCCGGCGGTGCGCTGGCGCCGGCACTCAAACCCAACTCTGAGAATCCGGCAAAATCCGCCGCCGTTAAAGTTGACGGGTCATCAACTAAAACCGCCTCGGCTCCGGCGGCGTGCGCCACTTCGCAAAGTTGCCGGGAGTTGGAACTGTGCGGCGAACCGATTACTAAAATATGTTGACATTTTTCAGCCAATTTCCGCACCGCATTCTGTCGATTTTCCGTAGCGTAGCAGCGATTTCCGGCCAACTCCACCTGATTAGCGGCAAATTTTTTCCGCATTGCCGCCATTACCGGCAAAACCACCTCTTGATTCAGCGTAGTTTGCACCAGAACTGACACCGTTTGACCTGGTTTCGGCGATGGTAACAACTCCACCTGTCCGGCATTTTCCACCACTAATTTTAAAGCATCCGGCGGCAACTGCCCCAGAGTTCCAATCACCTCCGGATGATTTGGATGGCCGATTAGAACCACAAAATGCTTTTGCCCGGCCAACAACTGCGCCTGTTTATGCAACGCCGTAACTAATGGGCAGGTAGCATCCACCACCTGCAAATTTCTCGCCGCCGCCTGCTGTTGAATTTCCGCCGAAACGCCATGTGCGCTGAAAATTATCACGCCTCCGGGCGGTACGGCGGCCAAATTATGGACAAACACCACGCCACGCGCCCGAAATTTTTCCACCACCATTGTATTATGCACAATTTCATTAAACACATATACCGTATTTAAGGCCGATTTTTCCGCCAATACCGCCTCTACCGTAGCCACGGCACGGCGGACTCCGGCACAAAAACCCAGCGGATATGCGACATACAACTTTTTATTCATTTACCGTTATTCCGTTTTGGCGGCGGCTTCCGGCAACGTGCGCATAACATCCTGCGGCGGGTTGGACGGGTCTAATTTCTCCGCCTCCGTCTGCTCAAAACTGACAATTGTGCGCCAGCCGGGGCCATACAATTTCAACTGCGTCGGCACCCAAAAGCCCGAATCGGTCTGCTGGAATTTTTCCACTTCCATCGTGCGAACCGGTTCAGATAAATTCTTGCCGTCGGCAAAAAACTCCACCTTTACGGGGAACAGATAATCGGTAGTAACATAAGCTCTTACCGCTTCATCATTTGCCGGATTTTTCAGCAGAAACACCCGGCAGTCGGCAGTACGGAACGTAGTGCGTTGAGACTCCAGCATTAACTTCCAATACAAAAAACTCATGCTTAAATCTTCCGGTTTCACCCCGAAATCCGCCAGCACCGAATCCGGATATCCGTCCGGATTCATAGGTGTAACTGTAGTTCCTTCAGTATCTTGCGTATAAGCCTGCCCAATACGGTATCCTTCATTATTATTTACAATAACCTGCGACAACCGGCGATTGCCGGTAAGCAGTACGCCAAGATAAATCGGTGCCGTTTCGGTTTCGCCGCCCCGCCGCAAGTGTTTAATTTCGCCGGACAATTTGGCATAGCTCTGTTCGGCCGACGGTCTCCGGACTCTGGCAATAAAATCAGCGGCCGACAATCTGCTGTTTTCGCTTTCCGCCGCATAGCCGCTCATGCCGACCGACAGCAGACAGAACCAAAGTAAAAAACGCATTAAAAATCGTCTATTCATCTTTTGCTTTCTCCGTTTTTTCGCCAAAAATAACCGGTAATGCCTCAGAAATTTGCTCCACCAGCACAAATTCAAGCTGTTTTTTAACCTCTTCCGGCACATCTTCCAAATCTTTTTCGTTCTCTTTCGGCATTACCACCGTGCGGATTCCGGCTCGCAATGCGGCCACGCTTTTCTCTTTAAGGCCGCCGATCGCCGTAACTCTGCCGCCCAGCGTAATTTCGCCGGTCATCGAAAGTCTGGCCACCGGGCGTTTTCCGGTCAGTAAAGAGACCAGCGCCGCCGTAATGGTAATCCCGGCCGACGGCCCGTCTTTCGGCGTTGCACCGTCCGGCACATGGATATGGAAATCATTGGTTTCAAACACCTCTTTTTTCAAATTCCACGCTTTGGCATGACTGCGAATATAACTGAACGCCGCCTCGGCACTCTCTTTCATTACATTGCCTAATGACCCGGTCAGCTTCAAGCCGCCCTTGCCCGGCATCATAGTGGTTTCCACCGTTAAAATTGCGCCGCCGTAACTGGTCCACGCCATACCCACGGCACTGCCGCACAACGGCCGTTCTTTAGCCTCATCCATTAAGAACTTGCGCCCGCCGAGCAACTCATGAATCAACGCCGGTGTTACCGACACTTTAGCATCCGCCGCATTTTCGCCGCCAACCATCCGGCGCACCAACTTCCGGCACACCGTCCCGATTTCACGCTCCAACTGTCGCACCCCGGCTTCACGGGTATAGTAGTTTACCAACTCATCCAGCGCCGTCATATTAAACGACACCTGTTTAGCGGTCAGCCCGTTTTCCTGCAGTTGCCGCGGCACCAAATACTGCTTGGCAATCTGGCGTTTTTCGGCGCCGGTATAGCCGGGCAGACGAATAATCTCCATACGGTCAAGCAACGGCCCCGGAATCGTGTCCAAAACGTTGGCCGTAGCGATAAAACAAATTTTACTTAAATCGTAATCCAGTTCAATATAATGGTCGTCAAAGGTGTTATTCTGCGCCGGGTCAAGCACTTCCAGCAATGCAGACGCCGGATCGCCACGGTGGTCGCTGCCCAATTTATCAATTTCGTCCAGCATAAACACCGGATTTGCCACACCGACTTTCTTCATATTCTGAATAATCCGGCCGGGCATTGCGCCCACGTAGGTACGCCGATGGCCGCGGATTTCGGCCTCGTCATGCACACCGCCTAAGGCCACCCGGATAAACTTCCGCCCCATAGCTCTGGCAATCGACTTGCCCAGCGACGTTTTTCCGACTCCCGGCGGCCCCACCAAACACAGAATCGGCGCCTTGCCATCTTCGCCACGTAACTGTAACACGGCCAAATAGTCTAAAATCCGCTCTTTCACGTCATGCAGACCATAATGGTCTTCATCCAAAATCTTCTGAGCTCTGCCGATATCCAGATGAGTTTCCGAAAATACCCGCCACGGCAGCGACAACAACCAGTCCATATAATTATAAGAGATATGATATTCCGGCGACATTTGCGGAATCACTTCCAGCCGAGCCAACTCTTTTTCCACCGTATTGATCACCACTTCCGGCGCATCCAGTGCTTTCAGGCGATTTTCCAGCTCCACCACATCCGGCGTGCGGCTGTCTTCCCGCAATTCGCTTTGAATGGTGCGCAGTTGTTCGCGCAGAAAATATTCCCGTTGCTGCTGTGATAAATTCTGATTCACCTCATTTTGAATATGCATGCCCAATTTGGCAATTTCGGTTTCCCGATTCACCAGAGCCAGCATTAACGCACTGCGTTTTACCAGTGAATTTTCGCTCAATATAGCCAGGCGTTCCAAATAGTTTAAATTCAAAGCGTCCGCCAGTAAATCCAACTGTCTGGAGGCCTCCTGCATACTTAAAACCGCCATGCGCAGTTCTTCGGGCAAATTCGCCATAAATGGAATCAACTCATTGAAGCGCAACATAATGAGCTTCATATTGGTTTCCACTGCCAGCTGTTCTTCTTCCGGCATAATCTCCGGACTATACACCGCCCGTAACGACCCGTCCGGCAGTTCACGCACCGATTTCAACACAATCCGGCGCAGTCCACGCACCAAAATCCGCATCGACCCGTCTGGAAACGCCAACTGCTTGGTTACCCGTGCCACTACGCCGGTACGCAACAATGCGGTGTCGCCCAGTTCATAAACCGGATAATTATAGTTTTCAATTTCCGGTGTTCTGGGCACCTCTTTTTCCGGCATCTGCGGAAAAATCGCAATCTGGCGATCCTGTAACATCACCTTGCGGAGCATCTCCACCTGCACCAGGTCATCCACAAACAGCG
>CAZEHZ010000085.1:0-10081 GCA_964512385.1 uncultured Victivallaceae bacterium
CAAACCAGACCTGCTGGCTGACCAGAGTAAAAAATGTTCAGGAAACCGCCGCCAGCATTAATGACGCCGGCGGCACTGCGGTATTCCGCAATCATCAGGTAATTTGTACCGACCCCTGCGGCAACACCTTTCAAATTATTGAGCGTTAGCCATTCAAGCGGCCAGCGGATTGAAATTTAGTTTGACTGCCGGCGAGACCTTGAATAAAAAACTCGTTTGCATTCAAGGTGCCTTGCAGCGTCATAAGTTCATCCCGTTCAGTAGCCTGCATAAAATTAATCTGCAATTCGGAAAACTGCGGTGTATGTTGCAATAGTTCAGCTAAAAAGTTATGAATCATACCCGCATATTCGGCATTATTCAAATGATTGTTCAAGTCTATCCACGCATCGCCGACCAGTTGCGGCGGAAGCGGCGTCAACAGCGTTTCAGCGGCCGGAGCGGTTAATTTGTCAATAGCGGCAAAGTAGTCCGGCTCGCCGGAATTATCTGGGAATACGGCGGCTAGATTCTCCGCCGGGCGCAACGGCCGCAAGTTTGGTAAAGCCAGCAACAGCCAAAAGCTGGAACCCTCCACCGCCGGTATGCCGTTGGCCAAAACTTGAAATTGACGGGTGGCAAATATTTTGTCAAAACCGTTCGGATAAGTACGTACCGTAATTTGTTCACCCAGCGAAATTGTGCGAAAACAGCGTAATTTTAAACGTGATAATACCCAAATTTTATGATTTTCACGCAAAAATTTCATGTCGCAACCCAAGTCTGCCGCATGATTTGCCGCCGCTTCCTGCAAATAATCCAATAAACTGCGTATTTTTAACCGCCCTTCAGCATCAACTTCACTATGCCGCGGAGTAAAATTTTCTATCCAAATTTTTTTGCTCATAATAAAAACTCTCCTTCTCTCTATTATTATAACACCGAATGTTAAACAAAGCAAATTTTTTACTTTTTTAAATTGTAAAACCGCATTTTTGATATATATTTCAACAATGGTAATCAGAGAGGAATTATGGTGGCTGTAAAACGTAAAACTAAAAAGAAAACCGGAATTTCAGCATTTAAAAAAAATTTGTCGTTCGCGGTTATGCTGTTTGTGGCGCCGCTGATGGGCGTGGCGGTGTTCAATTTAGACCGTCCCGGACATTTGTCCGAACAAAAATATGTGCTGAAACAGTTTCTGCCCGGCTGGGCTAAACGCTTTCTGCCCGAATCCAACGCCGCCGCCGCCACCCTCCCCCCCGGTGCCGAAATTGAGGCCAGAGTGGTGGAGGTTTATGATGGCGACACCATTACCGTATTGTCGTTGGATAATAAAACCAAATATCGCCTGCGCTTATTCGGCATCGACGCCCCGGAAACTACTCAACCTTACGGCGATGAATCCCGTTTAATGCTGCATCGGCTGATTTACGGCCGCCAAATCGCCATTCAAGTGGTGGATAATGACACTTACGGCCGGGCTATTGCTAAGATTTATTACGACAACACCTATATAAATTTGGCTATGGTAACCAACGGTTGTGCCTGGTATTACCGCACTTACGCCCCAAGGGAACTGGATTTACCATTGGCGGAAAATCAAGCCAAACTCCGCCAAGTGGGGCTATGGCAAAGTTCCGGACCAACCCCACCATGGGAATTCCGTAAAGCCAACAAATAAAAATACTTAGTCGATAATGCAAAACCAGCTACTTATGTGCCGTATGCAAGATTTGCCAAACCGCACCGGGGTTTGCCCCGGATAATACCAGTTTTTCGGCTAACACATTGCTGTTTAATAACTTGTCGGCAATTAATTTTAAAAGCGGCAAATGCTTTTCCCGGTCCCGATAATCCAGCAGTAAAAGAAAAATCAGACAAACCGCTTTACCGTCCATACCAATATAATCAGCTACGCCGCTGGAACTTAACCCCAGCAACAACAACGGCTTACCTAAATTTTCCACCAACCCGTGCGGAATCGCCACCGCCTCCCCTAATGCAGTGGACATCATATTCTCTCTGGCCATTATCGCCGTAAAAATATGCTCGGCAGGCACTTGCCGTTTGGTGGCGGCAAACTCGATCAATTCGGTAAAAACCTCACCCCGGCTGTGCCCGGAAAGTTCAATAATATTTTCTAACGGCAAAAAATCAGTCAATTTCATTTTTTACCTGCAACGCTGTCGGTCTGGTTATTTGATTTATTTACCCAGCCGTCATCCTCCGGGTTACGCTTCATTTGAGCCAAGCTGACAAACATTCGGCGCAAGTCCCGCACCCCGCCGATGGTAAACCATACCGCCGTTATCGTACCAATCAGCAACGCCAACGGTACCGTGTAATAACGCCAGAGGCCAAACCAAACCGAATCACTCCAGACGCCGCCCAAAAAATTCCACACCGCAATCAAGCCGAATACCAGTAATCCGTACAGCATCCAGCCAATCGCCAAATACGCCACGATGCGGTCGCCTTTACTGTATTCGTCGGTAATCCCGGCTAAAGTGCGCAATGAAAAGCGTTTACGCACCGATGTCGTTGCTCCGGCGTCGCCTTTATGTTCCAAATTATATTTGCCGCGATTCAACAGCTTGTCCAAGTCATATTTTTCCCGGCAGGTAAGCAGAGACACTACAATATACCCCGTAATTGCCAGTCCCATACCGATTAAGGAGAACTCCTGCCCCGTAATCGGAAAACGTGTCGGCGACATTTGCCAACTGCCCAGCATCCCCAGATAAGTATTCAGAAAATCCACCATTTTCTGCAGATTCGCCAACGTATTTGCACTTAATACCGGATAAATTTCGCTCCATTGTTTCTGCAAAACAAAGCCAAAGATACCGCAGAAAGCCCCGGTAATCATGGCCGTCCAAGCTCCGGCCGCCGTACCTCGCCGCCAATATAACCCGCCGATAATAGCGGCTCCGGCGCCGCCTAAATAAATCGTTCCGGTAATGGCGAAGAACATGGCGATAAAAGTTACCTGCCCGAAATACATACTGAATGTCCAGGCAAAAGCGGCCACAAATATGATGGCCAGGCGCAGTAAAAGCATTTGCGTTTTAGGTGCAAACGGCTTTTTGCGGAACGGCATAATTACGTCCTGCACTAAAATTGACCCCCAACTGTGCAAATATGTGGTGTCGGTACTGATCATCATAAAAATCATTACCGCGGCAAAACCGCCCACGCAACCCACCGGCAGCAAGGAACGCAGTGTAACCGGCACCAGCATTTGATTCCGGATCGTACTCACCGTGGCAACCGCATCGCCGGTAATCCGGGCAGATAGTTCATCATGCACGCCCTGAGCTTGAACCGCAAAGTCCGGGTGATTCAAAAACGTGTAGGCTCCCAACACCAACACAATGGTCATAATCGGGGTGAAACTGTATCGCCACGACGATATCAAGCCGCCCATTTTCTGTTCGTGCGGTGATGCTCCGGCGCAATTATACCCCTGAGTTCCCTGCCACGCCATGCGGGTGTAAATTGCGGTGAACACGCCGATAAACACATACATCAAATTAAAGTCGGTCTGCCCGGCCATATCAAACGGATTTAACAGCGACTGCCCGGCCGGACGAGTTTCCAATAACGCATACTCAAACTGCGCGCCGGAAAACATTAAAATCACCACTACTAATAATGCCGTAAAAACAAAATACGAAAAAATTCCCTGCAGACAATCCGTTACCATGGTGGTCAACTGCCCGCCGCTCAGCGTAATCATTAACGCCACCATCAGGCACAGCGCCATTAACGCACCAAACATACTGATATGTAAATTACCGATAACAATCGCATCCGGCAATTTACAATAGTAAATCAAAAATCTGCCGCCCACGGCCGGAAACAACGCATAATTTACCAGCCCCGATGAAAACGCCAATATCCCGGTGAAAATACGGAACGGTCTGGAGTAGCGTTTCTCCATCAACTGCGCCATAGTCAATACCCGGGTTTCCCGATAACGGTAGTTGACAAAGCCGGAAATCGCCATAATCCAAATTGCCGCATACAGCAGATTCTGCCAGAAAAAGAACGCCCAGCCAGACTTATAGTAAATTTCGCAATAAGTTACCACCGTAATCAGTCCCAGCAAAGCCTCGCCGGTGGCCACGCCAATCAGATAACGACCGGCGCAACGACCGGCCGATAGAAAATCCGCCACGCCTTTAACATATCGCTGTGCCCTTACTCCGAAGTACACAATTATCACCAAAGGCACTGCCACTACCAGCCAGTCGATCCAACTCATTATCGCTACTCCGTTTGTTTTTTATCCTCTTTAAATCTTTCCAGATCAGATTCGGCAAACTCCACTACCTTTTCAAACTTTGCGATATTATCCAAACTAACGTCCATCAAGGTTTTATGAGCATCCACCACCGCTTCCGCCGCCCCGATTTTATCATTTTTGGCATCGCCGTTCACTAATGACGAACCGTTACTGACATCGGTTTCGCAGGCAGTAAACTTAAACATTTTTTCTACGCCGAGTCCACGCAATAATGCCCGGCAGTAATCCGTGGCATTCACCAGTTCAAGTTCCGTATTTAATTTTTTAGCTTTCAGTGCCAGCATGGTTAAAATACCCATAAAAGTACTGTCCATGCTTTCACATTCCCGCAAGTCAATTACAATCTTCTTTGTAATGTCAGTATAGTTTTTAGAGAAAGTACGCAACGGCATACCGCACTCAAAATTGGCCCGCCCGGCTACACGTATAGTACATACGCCGTCTTTTTCGGCAATTACCAAATCTGCTTTACTCATTTTGATTTCCCTATTCTGAAAAATTTTACTTCAAAACCGCTTTTATGCGGCGTACCCCACGACTCGAAGACTCCTCTTTAAGAATCTTAAATTCGCCCAAATCACCGGTATTGCCCGCATGCGGCCCGCCGCAGATCTCTTTGCTGACGTCGCCCATAGTATATACCGTTACCCGTTCGCCGTAACGATCGCCGAACAATCCCATTGCGCCGGTGGCACGAGCGTCTTCCACGCTCATTTCTTCACAAATAATCGGCAATTTACGCTGAATCGCCTCATTTACCATGCGTTCGGCCTCCTGCAGCTGTTCCGGCGTTACCTTGTCCGGGTGCGAAAAGTCAAACCGCAAACGTTCAGCGGTAATATTACTGCCCTTCTGTTCCACATGGTCGCCCAAAATTTTGCGCAACGCCGCCTGTAATAAGTGCGTGGCGGAGTGCAATTTTGCCGTAGCGTCTGAATTATCGGCCAAACCACCTTTAAAGCGTTGTTCCGCACCGCTGCGGGATAATGCCTGATGCTTTTCATACGCCGCTTCAAAACCGGCTTTATCCACCTCAAAATTACGTTCTTTAGCCATTTCTACGGTTAATTCCAGCGGAAAACCGAAAGTTTCATACAGATAAAACGCATTTTTGCCGCTGATAATCTTTTTCTGCACATGTTCCGGCACCCGGCTGATCAACTTTTCAAACTCACGGGTTCCACGTTCCAAAGCCTGCGCAAAGAGTTTTTCCTCTAAGTCAAACTCTTCCATAATCTTGGTCGCATCTGTTTTTAAACCGGTATAAAAATCACCGAATTCCGCAATAATTACGGCGGCGATCTGACTGGTAAAGTTGCCCTCAATCCCCAACTTACGGCCTTCACGTACGGCACGGCGGATTAAGCGACGCAAAACATACCCTTGGTCCACATTGCCCGGAGTAATACCATCACCGATAATAAAGGTCGCCGCCCGCAAATGGTCGGCCACAATGCGTTCGCTGGCGGTGCGTTCCTGCGGTGCTTCCGTCAAGCCCCGCACCTTGTCAATTTCCGCAAAAATCGGGGCAAAAATTTCGGTTTCATAGCAACTGGCCTTACCCTGCAGTACTGCGGTAACCCGTTCCAGCCCCATGCCGGTATCCACATTCCGCTGTGCCAACGGAATAAATGTACCGTCGGCCTGTTTTTCGTACTGCATAAATACGTCATTCCAAATTTCCACCCACAACTTATTTTCGGGTTCAAAAACTTCCGGGGCCGGACCTTTGCCGGTCCAGAAGAACATTTCGGTATCCGGGCCGCATGGTCCGGTCTGCCCGGCGGGGCCCCACCAGTTATCAGCTTTCGGGCGTTTGGCAATGCGTTTGGCGTCCACACCGAGTTCCAGCCACAAATTATAGGCTTCTTCATCAAACGGCGCATCGGCGTCGCCTTCAAAAACAGTTACGCCAAAATGACTTAACGGAATATTTAAATACGCTTTCGAGGTTAAAAATTCAAAGCTGTACCGAATCGCCTCTTCTTTAAAATATGCACCCAGCGACCAGTTGCCGAGCATTTCAAAAAAGGTCAAATGCACGGGATCTCCCACTTCATCAATATCTCCGGTACGCACACATTTCTGCACATCCACCAACTTGCGCCCCTGAGGATGTTCTTTACCCAGCAAATACGGCACCAACGGGTGCATACCGGCGGTGGTAAATAGGCACGTCGGGTCATTTTCCGGAATCAGCGACGCGCTTTTTATCTCTTTATGTCCTTTACTAACAAAAAACTCAATATACTTACGTCTCAGTTCAGCCCCAGTCATCTTTTCATTCCTTCTATTTTACAATAACTTGATTTTCAAATGTTAAATCATAAATCACCCCGGTTTTTCCGGTGGCGATGGATTGTGCAACGGCGCTTTCCAGTGCGTCTAATTTTTCCGTAACTTTTTCGGCTGGCAAAATTGCCGTACCGATAAAATTGCCATAGACAAAACGCACCACATACTTCCGATCGGCAGTCAATTCGAGCTTTTCCGAACGGACGTGAAAGACAATGGATTTAATTTCAAATTGCGGCCTTAACTTGGCCTCGGTCAGCAGCTGCATTGCGCCGGCCAGCGAGCTTAAAGTTTCGCCGGTATGCACCGGAATCAGCGCCCCCGGCACTAAATACTGCGCCTGAAAAGTAATCTGCGGCAGTAATTCCGGGTTTACCTGCGCACAATCCCGCCGACTCATTACCACGCATTGCGAATCCGCCAGCAACACGCCCAGCGCCGGTTCGCCCTTTGCCGTCCGCTCCAGATTCTGCTTCAGCTCAATACTGCGGCCGTCCGGCCCCATAAAACGCAGCGACGCCTGCGGCATACGCTCCACAATATCCACCTTTAATTTGTCCGGTAAAACTCTGGCAATGGCAATGCGTTCAATGCCGGGGCAATTTTCCAACGCCCGTTTTCTCAGCTCCGGCAACTCCATGCCAAACAGATTGGTCTCATTCAATTTTATGCCCAGCACCCGGCACAAGTCATCTTTAGCCGACACCTGCGACCAGCGCGAACCGGTGCTTACCGTGGATTTTATCTCTACATCACGCAGGATGAAATTATTATTTGTAACAAACAGACGGTCATAAATCACAAACCCGCACCAGACCAGGCTGGAAAAGATAAAAATGCCGATTAAAAACACAATAATTCCGCGCCAGAAATTCCGTCTTTCCAGTTCCGGCACCATCGTTTTGCTCTTTTTTCTATTTATTTCGGCCATTATACAATCCTCAAACTAAAATATAATCAACATAATATACTCTGCCATGTTGATTTTAACAATGATTTACCCAATTTTTTTTACTTTTTTTGATTTTTTTCCACTAATTCTATTATTGTTATTTCCGCCGGCACTCCCAACCGCACCGGAAAGCCACTCCAAATCCCCGTTCCACTGCTTACATACAGTTGCATTTTACCCACGTTGTACCAGCCGGACACATATCCTTGATTAAATGCCGCCACCACTTTATTCATTATCCATATCATCCCGCCGTGAGTATGACCGGAAACTTGAATATCCGCCCCGGCTTCACGGCATTTTTCCGCCAGCTCCGGGCGATGCGCAATAATAATTTTTATCGTACCGACCGGCAAATCCGCCAACGCCGCCGCCGGATCCGGCAATACACCGTTTCGGCGATGCCCGCCCTGGTCGGTAACTCCGGCCACCGCCAAATTCAAGGCCGGGAAATACACCCGTTCGTTAGCCAAAGTCGGAATGCCCCACTCCGCCAACTTTGCCGTCCACTCTTCATAACCGGAGTAATATTCATGGTTGCCCGGTGCGGAGTATACGCCGTATTTTGTCTGTAAATTGCTTAACGGCAACAGGTCATTACTGCGTGCCGCCACCTGCCCGTCCACCAAATCTCCGGCCAGTAAAACCATGTCCGGGCGGGCATTATTTACTACGGCCACCACTTTAGCCACTTCGCCGTCCAGCGTCAGATTATCCACATGCAAATCGGCAAGCAACGCAAACTTAAAGCCGTTCAACGATTCCGGCAGATTTTCAATATAACACTTTTCATACTTGAGTTGCGGCATTGCCAACGCATTATAAACGCCGCACGCCGCCAACAGCATGGCTATTAACAGCAAACCGCCGTTAATCCAATTCCGCCATGCCGATTTCATCAGGTTGCCACGACGAATCAACCACCCTGCCCCTCGAATCAAGTCTGCCGTCAACAACAGCCAGAAAAACAGAAAACCCGCCGCATAATACCATGCCGCCAGCAACAATACGATTCTGGAACACTCCGGCGCAAAAAATCCGCCGCCAAAAACGGCATAAAGCAGATGAAATTTAAATGCCGCCAAAACAATCGGCACCGCTAAAACGCCACGCCAATACCAGTTTAATTTTTTTAAACCTTTTACCGCACTGAACCATAAATATATCGCCTGAAAACATGCAAAAAATAACATCAAATCCTCCTAAAAACGTAATCGGCGAGCGTTTTGCATACTGTCTAAATAGGCATTTTTTCCATTATTCCGGGTCAACATCAGCATGGGCGTTACACCCACCCCTTTAAAACCAACATCCACTGCGTTATTCCGCCAGACAAACTCAATCCCGGTAGTGTCATGCAGCATATAATGTTCGCCGGCATCACGGCCTAAATACATTACTGTATGACCGGAAAACCGAATAACATCTCCGCATTCCAATTCATTAAGCCGTTCCGCTTTCTCTTCTAAACTCAAATCGGAAAAATCCCAGAACTTACCCGCCATCTGCAATGTTTGCTCCGTGCCGTTCCGGGCCATCACCACCCCCATAGACATATAAATATTCCGCACAATGCCGGAACAATCCCGGCCGTTGTTCATATCGCCCCAGCCATAACGTTCGCCAATAAATTTAAAGCCCTGCCGGATAATATTCTCTTTAGTATAGGGCAGATAGCCCACCGAAACATCGGCCGACCGGGGAATCAGACCGGGCAGAATTTCCAGTTTCCCATCCGCCGCACGCACCGGCAACGCCACCACAAAAGTACCAAACGGCGCCCGCTTATCCACCATTTCCGGCCAACTCTTCATTAACGGCAACTTGGCCCCCATGTCATAAACCCGTTCGCTCAAATCGGCATTCCACGGATTGACGGCCGTTCTGATTTGCGCTCCGGTTACCACTAAGAACTCATCGCTGTTCAAATACTCCATAATCTGCGGTTTGCTCCCCAGCGCCACCGCTTCGGCCGGAATCCAAGCTTGATAGTCATATTTCTGCACAAACAACCATTTACCGTCGGTACTTTCATGTAAAATCGCCACGGCTTCACCGGGGAAAGCACCGGACTCCACAAACATATTTACTTCTGGATTCATACCGGAATTCCGCACCTCGGCAAAAGTGGGAAAGCGGCGAATCAGCTCTCGTTTTACCACCATTCCCCACCGCACCGGATTATAATCCTTAATGCCGGATAAATTCAGATTTTCAGCAAATTTACGATAATCCTCCTCCGTAAGCAACTCACCGTCCGCCGAGCGGAAATTCTTTGTCGGCCACTGCAGTGTACTGCTATTTACTTCACTCAATTTGCTGATAAACGCCCATAGTTCCAGCTTGGTCAAGCCATCCGGATAGTTGGCAAAATCGGCCAGACATTCGGCATTTCTCAAATTATACTGATTATAATCGGCTAAAAGCTCCGCCGGAATCAACACCTCGTCCGCCCCGGTTGTCCGTTCAATCCAGTATTCGGCGTAAAGCATCTCCGGGTAAACCTTAAATGCCGACGCATCGTATTGAGTATACGCCACCGT
>CAZEHZ010000086.1:0-10011 GCA_964512385.1 uncultured Victivallaceae bacterium
GGAGGAATAAAATGGGAAATATGATTTTAGCAATGCTGCAAAATATAGAACAGGAACGCGGCTTGAGCCGGGAACTTCTGGTATCTGCTTTGGAAGCCGCAATTTTGACCGGTGCCAGAAAAAGCATCCACCCCGCCAACCAGTTAAAGGTAAAAGTGAATCCGGAAAACGGCACCATTCAGGCTTGGGCGATTCTGGAAGTGGTCAGCGAAAACCCCACTATTGACCAGCTGGTGTATGACCGTGCCGTGGAAAAATTCCCGGATGTTAAAGTGGGCGATGTGATTGAATGGGAAGTTACCCCGCGTAATTTTGGGCGGATTGCCGCTCAAACCGCCCGGCAAGCGATCATTCAACAGCTGAAAAAGGCCGAAAAAATGATGGCGGCCGAAGAGTTTAACGACTCGCTGGGGCAGATCATTTCCGGCAAAGTTCGGCAGTTTGATAACGGCAATATCATTATCGATTATCAAAAAACGCTGGGTATTCTGCCGGCTAAGGAGAAGATTCCGGGCGAACAGTATAATGTGGGCGATCTGATTAACGCCGTACTGCTGAAGATAGATGTAAACGGCGGCGGTCCGAGTTTAATCGTGTCTCGCACTCACCCGGACTTTGTGCGGCGGTTGTTTGAGCGTGAAGTAGCGGAAATTCGTGACGGCGTGGTAAAGATTATGAGCGTGGCCCGTGAAGCCGGCAGTCGCTCTAAAATTGCGGTGGTGAGCTCCGACAGCCGGGTGGACCCGGTAGGTGCATGCGTAGGAATGCGCGGCAGCCGGGTACGTTCAGTAACCGATGAACTTGGCAATGAGCGCATAGACATTGTGCCTTATGATGAAGACATTATAAAATATTGCATAAATGCCCTGCAGCCCGCCAAAGCGCAGGCGGTAGAGGTGAATGAAGCCAAACATGAACTTACCGTACTGGTAAGTCCGGAACAATCTAAGCTGGTGTTTGGCAAAAAGGCGCAGAATGTGCGTTTAAGTTCCAAATTGATAAACTGGAACATAACCATTCGGACATTGGATGCGGTGGAAAAAGACGGCATGGCGGAAAAAATTCGTCAGGCGGCGGCAGAGCTGGCGGCGGCAACGGACTTGGGTGACGAGACCGCATTGCTGCTGGTACATAACGGCTATGTAACGGTGGACGGCATGAAGGCCGCCGGCCGGGAGGCTTTGCTGTGCGTAGACGGCGTGAATCAAGATGAAATTAACGCCGCATTTGATCGTTTGGAAGAACAGGAATAACAGAGACACCAGCCGGAGTGTTAAGGAGGTTGAAAAGTGAAAAAACTAAAAATTAAGAGCATTGCCGAAACATACGGTATTTCCCCGAAAAAGGTGTTGGAAGAACTTAATGAACAGGGGATTGAACTGTCGGACGTAAATGCTCAGATTCCCGCCGATTTGGTGGAGCTGGTGGAAGATTATTTTGCCTCGGCATACGATAACAAAGCTCAGGACCAAAAAGGCGGTAAAGCGGCAAAAGGAGCCGACTCCAATGATAAGGAGATTAATGTTTCGTTGCCGATAATTGTCAAAAATCTGGCCGAAGCACTGGATAAGAAGCCGAACGTGGTAATCAGCGACTTAATGAAGCTGGGCGAACTGGCCAGCATCAATATGGCAATCAGTGAAGCCACCGCCCGCAAGTTGTGTAAACAGTATAATGTTACACTGAATATCGGTGCGGCGCCGGAAAAAAAAGCGGCGGCGCCGGAGCAAACTGCGCCGGTGGACAATCCGGCGGATTTGAAGCCGAGACCGCCGATTGTAACATTTATGGGTCATGTGGACCACGGTAAAACATCATTGCAGGATGCGGTGCGGCATACGAATGTGTGCGGCGGCGAAGCGGGTAAAATCACTCAGCATATCGGGGCCTCCACCATTACGCATAAAGGCCGGTTGATAACGTTTATTGACACTCCCGGACACGAAGCATTTACCCAAATGCGGTCGCGCGGAGCCAACGTTACGGATATTGTAGTGCTGGTCGTCTCCGCCGCCGAAGGCTTTAAGCCGCAAACAATCGAGGCAATGAATCACGCACTGGCGGCCAACGTGCCGATTATTGTAGCGGCGAATAAGATTGACCTGCCGGATGCCGACATCAATAAGGTAATGCTGAATATGCAGCAGAATAATTTGATGTGTGAAGAGTGGGGCGGCGAAGTCGGCGTAATTCCGGTATCGGCCAAAACCGGCGAAGGTCTGGAAAATTTGCTGGACCGGGTATTGCTGGAAGCGGAAATGCTGGAGTTGAAAGCCAATCCCAAGCGCTCGCCGGAAGCGGTGGTGCTGGAGGCTCAAATGGAAATGGGCTTAGGTTCCACAGCGAATATCATGGTAAAAACCGGAACGCTGAAAGTGGGTGATTTTGCCTTATGCGGCGAATACTTTGGGCGCATAAAACTGTTGTTTGATGACAAAGGCAAAAAAGTGAAGTCGGCCGGGCCGAGTATTCCGGTAAAAGTGGTTGGCTTGTCCGGGATTCCGGAAGCCGGGGCGGCGTTGACGGTGTGCAAGTCGGAAAAGGAGGCTCGCCAGTTGTCGGAGGCCAATGCCGATGTCAAACGTGGAAAAACCCTGGCGGTGGATACCATTGCCAGTGCGGAAGATTTGTTCAGCAAGTTGCAGCAGCAGTCGCATAATACATTGAAACTGATTATAAAGTCCGACGTGCGCGGTTCTGGAGAAGCGATTGAAGAGTCGCTGAAAAAGTTGCCGTCGGAAAAAATTTCGGTGGATGTGGTGATGAACAGCGTTGGTGCGATTACGGAAAATGACGTAATGCTGGCGGCGGCGTCGGATGCGATTATTGTGGGCTTCCACGTGCGGGTTAATCCGGGCGTGAATGAAATTGCCAAAAAGCAGAATGTAGAAATTCGCTTATACAGCATTATTTATGAGTTGCTGGAAGATATTACGGATGCGTTGACCGGGAAACTGGAACCGGAAAAGCGGGAACGGGAAATGGGTAAAGCCACGATTCTGCAAATTTTTGAACTGCATAAAGGGCCGAAAGTTTGTGGTTGCTTAGTGGAAGAAGGTGTGGTAAAAGTGGGCATAAAAGCCCGTGTATACCGCAATAAACATTTGATTTATAACGGCGAAGTAGCCTCGTTGCGGCGTTTTCAGGACGATGTAAAAGAGGTGAAAGTGGGCTTGGAATGCGGGATTCGTCTGGACAATTTTGCCGACTTTGAACAGGGCGACAAAATTGAATTGTACGAAATTGAACTCAGCAAGGCCTCGCTGTAAAGCAAGATAGGAGCCAATCAAAATGAGTGGCACAGTAGATAGACTTACGCGTGTAAACGCAATAATGAAACGGGAAATTGCCGAATATCTGGAATCCGGCGTGGCCATGCTGCCGGAAGGCGTATTGGTGTCGGTGGTGGAAGTAAGCTGTTCGGTGGATTTGCGCAATGCCGAGGTAATGGTAAGCGTGCTTGGCGGTGGAGAAGTGGAGCGGCGTGGAGTAATCCGGGCGTTGTTACGCCGCCGGGTGGATTTGCAGAGCGTAATTGCCCGCAATCTGGGCTTTAAACATACGCCTAAACTCACGTTTTCGCTGGATGACCGGATGGCGGAAGCCGACCGGGTGTTGCAGATATTGAATGAACCGGAAACGCCGGAGTCGGCCGATGAGCGGTAGTTCCGTAATAACTTGGCGGCAGGCGGCGGAAAAATTGGCCGCCGCCCGGCGAATTGCCGTGTTTACGCATGAAAATCCGGATGGCGATGCGATTGGCTCGTCCACCGGATTGGTGCGTTATCTGCTTAATGCGGGCAAAGATGCCGAGTTGTTTTTGGCCGCCGATGCGCCGAAAATCTATCAGGATTTTGTGTGCGTAAATTATCGTACCGAACTTACGCCGAAAGAGTTGCACGCCTTTGATTTGGTGGTGCAACTGGACACCGCCACCAGCAAACGGCAGGCCGTGCCCGCCGGAGTAGCGGTAAATAGTGATTTACCGTTATTAGTGATTGACCATCATGTGGATAACCAGTTGTATGGCCGTTGGAATCTGGTGCAGAAAACATCGGCCACGGCGGAAATGATCTGGAATTTGATCAATGAAGCGGTGCTGTATCGGGCGGAGAACGTGGATGCGGCCGTTGCCACCAGTCTGTTGCTGGGCGTGATTACCGACACGGGGGCGTTCCGGTTTGACAATACTACGCCGGAGGCGTTGGCGGCGGCGGGAAAATTGTTGGCATTAAACGGTAATTACCGTAAAATCATCAACGATATTTTCTTTACCAAATCGCTGAACCGCCAACAGTTTGAAGCCGAGTTGCTGAATAATCACCTGCAGTTGTATGCCAATGGCAAACTGGCGTTGGTGCAGATTCCGGATGCGGTGATTAAGAAATATAATATTGTAATGGCGGACACCGAGGGTTTAATCGATGCGTTCCGCTGTTTAGCCGGAGTTGAGACCGCAGTTACGATGTATATGCGTGGTAATAATCAACTTAAGATATCCGGGCGTGCCAAGAATCCGGCACATCCGATTGGGCCGGTAATGCGGAAATTGGGCGGCGGCGGGCATGAAATGGCGGCCGGGTGTCTGATTCCGGACGGCGACATGGCGGAAACCGCCAAAAAAATCATCAGTTTAATAGAGGACGATTTTCGTTAATTATGCGCTATAATCCCAAGAAACACCGTTTGCCGGCGTTTGAAGACTCCGGGTTGATTCTGATCGACAAACCGCAGGAGTGGACCAGTTTTGATATTGTAAATTGCATCCGCAGTCGTTTTAATATCCCCAAAGTGGGGCATTGCGGCACGCTGGACCCGGCGGCCACCGGGCTGTTGGTGCTGGTAATCGGTAAATTTACGCCGCTGGCGGCCAAATTGTCCGGCACGGACAAGGAATATGAAGGCACGTTGTTGCTGGGCGTCAGCACGGATTCGCAGGATATTACCGGAACGGTATTGCAGGAGCGTGATTGGCAACATGTTACCGAAGAACAGGTTCGGCAGGTATTTGCCGGAATGCGGGGCAAACAGAAGCAGTTGCCCCCGATGGTGTCGGCGGTAAAAAAGGACGGCAAACGCTTGTATGAATTGGCCCGGCAGGGGGTGGAGGTGGAACGTGAATTGCGTGATATTGATATTATAGAATTAGAAATCACTAAGATTGAGTTGCCGCGGGTCTGGTTCCGGGTTGCCTGCAGTAAAGGCACTTATGTGCGGACGTTATGCCATGATATTGGTGAAAAACTGGGTTGCGGCGGCACGCTGGAAGCGTTAAACCGGACAAGGTGCGGTGAATTTAAGTTGGCCGATGCGTTGACGATGGAACAGATAAAAACCATGGAACAGCCGGATTTAACGGAATATGTACAGGAATTTTTAGTTAAGAATCTGGCCGGATTGCGGGGGATAAATGACTGAAGATAATGTAAAATACACGCCGGATGAACTGGAAAATACGGTGTGGAGTGCAGTAACGGGGTTGGACGGTAAAACGCTGGATGAAATTGCCGGCTTGTTGCCAAAATTGCCGACGGATGCGGAAGGAAAAGAGAGCTTATTACAGCGGTTATCGCGGGCGATTGATACGTCACGGCGATTTTTCCGGTCTCCGGACAGTGGAAAATATGTGAATAAGGCGGAATTTTTCACCGGGGCGGAGTTTGTGGTAGTGCCGTCGGAAGTAGAAATTGAGGCGGGAATTTTATTCCCCGGTCATCGTTTTGCGGCGTTTTGTGCGGCGGAAACCTACTTGTGCGATGTTAATTTAATGCCGGAAAACGGTCGTCGAGAGCTTAGCACCACGGATTTTGACTGTAATATGCTGGAGGTTTTGCCCCAACATATTTTATTGGGGTCGGAAAGTTTATATGACTATGTAATGGCGGAAAATTCGGCGAATGCGGCATTTTTGCGGGGTGAAAAATCGGCCAAAGTTAAGCTGGAAGTGTTTGATTTGGCGCGTTATTATCAGAAAACGAATTTTTCGTCCGGCGATGCGTTGGTGTTTACGGTGGAGGATTATGACGAAGGTTTCTTCTCATTCCGTTATCTGCCGGCGGCGGAGCGTAACGACACCAGCCGGGATTTATGGATTCGCAAATATGAAGACGCCTTACAGCAGGCGATTGCGGTAAATGCGGAATATGAGGAAATTCCGGAGTTGCTGGCGGAGGGATTCTTCTTCG
The DNA here is from genome assembly GCA_964512385.1 of uncultured Victivallaceae bacterium. GTDB lineage: Bacteria > Verrucomicrobiota > Lentisphaeria > Victivallales > Victivallaceae > CALXXL01. The sequence continues at coordinate 6,186 of CAZEHZ010000086.1, forward strand.
GCGGCCGGGATTTGTTCGGTGCGGCGGGAGCGTCTTTAGATGAATTTATTGCGTTGAGTGAGGTTATAGAACTACGCCCCGGCGAAAACGGCACCGAATTGGCCGTGCATAATGAGTTTGACGGCGTACCCGGCGACGCCGATGCCGATGCCGACGAACATGAACATGACCACGATTGCGATTGCGGTTGCCATGACCACCATAATAATAATGATTTGCCGGAAGGGGTAAGTGCCTCGGCCGGAAAAGTGGATTCGTTGGCGTCAATCCTGAAAGAGGCCGGGTCCAGTTTAACCATGGTGGAGCTGGATGCGTTTATATTTGACAATTTTGCCGCCAGTGATTTTGATGTGGATGCGCTGTACCGCAAATTATTTGCCGAAAGTTTAAACTTTGTGGATGAAGCTCAGGAAGAGTGGTTCCGGGTAATGTTTGAAGAGCGTTTTGAATATATGCAGGACCATTTTGACCGGCAGAATGACCCGGAAATCGCCGAAATCCGTACCGCAGTTTTAGAGCTGGTGGAACAACGGCTGAATGCGCTGGATGTCTTGCGGGAAGCGGATAAAGTGCCGCCGGAAAACGAGTTAAAGGCGTTGGCGGAATGCACGATTTTCTTTGACCAGGTGCTGAGCGTGATTCATCAACCCGCCTATTCGCCCAAAGAAGACGGTAATTTTGACGCCTTAATGGATACGTTGGACGCCATGGCGGAAAAACAGGAACGCATAATTGGGCGTTTAGGCGGAGACGAAGCGTAGAAATGGTAAAGTTGCCGGAGCAGAGTTTTGTGGAATATGAGCCGGAAGAGGATGACTCTTCCGGAATTTCCGCTACTGCCCGTGGCGATTTTGAAGCCGGATTTGATGAAAAAATCTCGCATGTAAATCCCGATGAGTTTAAGCATACACTGCTGGATTTTGTGGATAAAATGTTTGCTCCGGACGGCTTTTTACAGCAGGCCGCCACGGACAGCGGGCGGAAATATGAATTCCGGATTCCGCAAAAACTTATGGCGCAACGCATTGCCGCCAGTTTGGGCGATTGCCGCAATCTATGCGTCGAGGCTCCCACCGGAGTAGGCAAAAGTTTTGCCTATCTAACGCCGGTAATAAAATTTGCCCAGTATGTTTCCCGCCCGGTAATTATTTCCACCGAAACGATCAATCTGCAGGAGCAGTTGATTGAAAAGGACTTACCGTTATTGCGCAAGGCCACTAATTTAGATTTTTCCGCTTGCTTGGCCAAAGGCCGCAGTAATTATTTGTGTCTTCGCCGTTTAAATATGCTGACCGATGACCGCAAAGAGCAGTTACTGCCGTTGCGCAGTATGCAGTTGGAGCTGGAACGGGTGGCGGAGTGGAGTACGCATTCGGCGGATGGCGACCCGGATGTGGGGAACTTTAATGTGGATTTGGCGGTGTGGGGGATGGTTTGCAGTGAAAGCGGTAATTGTTTAGCGTCTCGATGCGCCTATTTCCGGCGTTGTTTTTACTTTAAAGCCCGCCAGCGTTGGGAGAAGGCGGACATTATTGTGGCGAACCATGCGCTGTTTCTGACCGACTTGAAAATGCGGCAGAGCGAGGATTTAAGTTCCGCATTGTTACCAAGTTACAGTGCGGTGATTGTGGATGAAGCCCATACGCTGGAAGACAGTGCGGCGGACCATTTAGGTTTGGCGGTGTCTCAAATCGGCATGTTGGCGTGGTTAAACCGCCTGTTTGCCGAGAACGGCCGGGGCTTATTGATGCACAAAGGCGAAGAGGAGTTGGAATTACGGGGCAAGGTAACGGAATTACGCAGTCATGTCCGCAGTTTTTTCCGTTTTTTTGCCGAATATGTGCATCGGCAGAATCGCAATGACACGATACGGCGGATTGAAACGCCGGATATTTTCCCGGATACGGTCAGCGAGCCGTTGGCTAAGTTGCGTAAAGGGTTGCAAACACTGGTGGATAAACTGGATAGCGATGAAGACGCCAAGGATTATTGCTGTGAACTGGATGCGCAGTTATCCAGATGCGATGCGTATTTAGATGCGATCGCCGATTTTCTCAGCATGTCGCAACCCGATTCGGTGTATTGGGCGGAAGAAAATCGCGAGGCGATGGAGTTGCGTGGTGCGCCGATAAATGTGGCCGCCTTGCTGAAGCAGTTGTTATTTGAATTACCGATTCCGGTGATTTTAACCAGTGCCACCTTAACGGTGGAGAATAAGTTTGATTATTATTTGAACCGGGTGGGGTTTGATGCGGGCGAAACGTTGCAGTTGGAGTCGCCGTTTTTGCCGGAGCAGGTTAAATTACTGTTGCCGCAAACGATGCCGGAACCGGCGGAACCGGCGTATCCGGAAGCGTTGGCCAACAAAGTGGTGCAGGCGGTGCGGCTTACGCACGGCAAAGCGTTTGTGCTGTTCACCAGTTATCAGCAGATGCGGGATTGTGCGGAGTCGTTACGCAGTTTTTTCAATGACGAAGGCATTCTGATGCTGGTGCAGGGTGATGACTTGCGGCGGTCGGCGATGTTGCGGAAATTTAAAGAGGACGTAAATTCGGTGCTGTTCGGCGTGGACAGTTTCTGGACGGGGGTGGACGTGCCGGGCGAGGCGTTAAGTAATGTCATTGTGGCCAAACTGCCGTTTGCGGTGCCGTCGCATCCGCTGATTCAAGCCCGTTGCGAGGAGCTGGAAAAGCGGAAACAGAATCCGTTTATGCACTATTCTCTGCCGGAAGCGGTGTTAAAGTTCCGTCAAGGCGTAGGGCGTTTAATCCGGTCGCAGTCCGACCGTGGCTATATTGTGATTCTGGATCGGCGGATATTGAGCAAACGTTACGGCAAAACCTTCCTGAACAGTATGCCCAAATATCCGGTTGAATACATTTAATTATCCTGTTTTAAAATCATATTCATGCGCTGTATGTTGGATTCGATAGCGGCCAGCCAGTCGGCGGCGGGGAGTTCGGGGTGGCTTTTCAGCTCATAATTAAACGGGCCTTGATAATCAATCTGTTTTAAGGCGTGCAGAAGCGCCGGCCAGTTAATCACGCCGCTGAAGGGCAACCAGTGTTTTTCGTCCACGCCGTCGTAATCAGAAATATGCAGATTATAGATTTTAGCACCTAATTTGCGGACGATGTCCGGGAGTTCGGCATAGTTGTTCATCAAGTGATTAACATCCAGACAACAGCCGAAAGTGTTTGACAAGCCGTGCAGAATCGCTTCGATATCCGCCAGTGAATTACCCAAGCACTTACGGGGCAGAATTTCAATGGCAACCCGCAGATTACGATTATTCAAATCCGGCTCCAACTCCCGCAGACTATTACGCAAATTATCAATATGTTCATGACGGCGACTCTGGTCTATCGGCTCCGACGAGGGGTGAATAACTAAGATTTTCGCCTCAAAAAACCCTGCCTCCTGCAGTAATGCCCGATAGCGTTTTATGGCTCGACGGCGAAAGTCCTCATTCACATTGGAGATATCGTCCAGCGCATAAAACGGCATGTGATAGGCGGCCACCTGTTTCCCGGCGGATTTCAGCATCTGCATAAATTCCCGATGTAAAGCATAGTCATGGTCATGAGCGAACACATCCGGAAAAATCTCGAACGACTCAAAGCATGTATTGCGTAACACCTCAATATCGGCCGGAATAATTCCGTTAGTAATAGATGTAAGCGACAAGCCCGGTTTAATTTTGAACATAGCCTCACCATAAAATAATTAAAATCAGTAATATCAAGACTAACTAATATACCACCAGCTTATTCGATATGCAACGCCAAGCACCGGAGTTCTTAAAAAAAGTTTATTTACATAATAA
>CAZEHZ010000087.1:0-9785 GCA_964512385.1 uncultured Victivallaceae bacterium
CTTCGGCACTATTATCGCCGGTAACATCATAGATAGTTTCATTAACCTCCAGCGGTTTTAAGTTGATATAAACATTCTGCTCATCCAATTCCCACGCCCCCTGGCTGAACAACCCGAACAACGGAAAAATAAAAATCCCGCCGATACAGTCTAAAATCCCCGGCGTACTCATGTGGTAATTTATTACATAGCGTTGAGAAATATACCCTTTGCGGAATACGGTAATCAACACCTCTTCATCGCGTTTTGCATCAAAGAAAATCGGGAATCCGCCATTTACGCTGCACGGCAGACTGCCGTTGATAATTGCCTGAGCGTCAGCCGGTGCCACATTAATGGCCACTACCTGCCGTGAGGTATTAAAGAACGAACACCCCGCACTTAACATCATTCCGGCCAAAACCAATATATTACAAAATCTCATAATCTTATGCCCTACGCTATCGGTTATAATTTGTGAATAATATATACTATAAAATGCGGATTAACAAATCATTTTTAAAAATATTATAAAAAAAGGTTGTATTTTTCTTATCCGCAGGCTAAATTAAGCAAAAACAGAGGCATTTATGATGTTTAAAACACTTTTTTTTACTTTTATTTTTATGCTTTCACTCGTCGCCATGGCGCAAAAACCATTTAAAGCATTTGATGCAGTGCGGGATGTAGAGTTGCCGCCGTTTACGGTACAGCCGGAATTTAAGGGCGAGTTAAAGTTATTTCCATTAACCAGTCAATATTTAGTGGTGGCCGGCAATTACCGGGACTTTATAAACAGTGAAGTTCTGCGGGCCTACGGAAAACGACTGGAACTGGCCGACAAATATTTGACCGACGGCACGTTAAAGGAGTGGACCTATCGATTCTGGTATAACTTTGCCACGGCGGATGTGGCTACTAAATATATGCAGATTATTGCCGACAATTTTCAGAACCCGGACTATTTCAGCTTTAAAACCAATGACCGCACCATAGCGGTTGAAAGTATGGGCTATTGGATAAATGCCGTGGGCTGTCGCCGGACACCGCATGTACTGCGCCCCGGTTTCCAGCTGGTTTCCAGCGCCGAATTGGTGCCGTTTGCATATATAAAACTGGCTGAGCCGCTTAAAAACGGCGAACAACTTACCGTCAGCACTAAAAATAACGAGTCGTTATCTTTCACTTACTCCGATGACTCCACTCTAAGCCGGGCGATAAAAGTCAATCAGGTAGGCTATGCCGCCGATGCCGAAGAAAAGTATGCCTATTTCGGCCAATGGCTGGGCAGTGCCGGCGCTTTGCCCACCAACCAATGGCAGGATAAACCCTTCTATCTGGTGGATGAAAAAAGTAATCAGAAAGTTTTTACCGGAATAATCAAATTGCGCAGTGAAATACAAACCATAAAAAACCGGGGAAACGAGTTGGTTTTAGATGGTGAAATTGTTATGGAGTTGGATTTTTCTGAATTTTCCACTCCGGGGCAGTACCATATTCAAATCCCCGGTGCCGGGCGGTCTTGGGACTTTGTGATTGGCGACAACGCCGTTGGCCGGGCGTTTTATGTGCAGATGCGCGGCTTGTTTCATCAGCGTTCCGGCATTGCCAAGCCGCCGGAGTTGACCGGCTGGCCGTTTGCCGCCGACCATACAAGTTCGTGGCGCGGCGGTTTTGCCCCTAATGACCGGCACTACGGCCAGTTTATTACCGACTCCACCGGCAATCCCGTGGATGTTGGTCATTTTACCATGGTGGCCGCCACCGCCACCGAAGAGGAACTCACCAATGTTTACGGCGGCTGGTGGGATGCCGGTGATTTTGACCGGCGCACCTATCACTTTCAGATTGTCGATGAATTATTGTCGGTCTATCTGCTGTGGCCGGATAATTTTTCCGACAATCAACTTGATTTACCGGAGTCCGGCAACGGCATACCGGATATTATTGACGAAGCCGCCTGGGGGGTAGACGTATGGCGACGGGCGCAGAATGAGGCCGGCGGCGTGGGGTGCTGGCTGGAGGCCACCAGTCATCCGCAAAATCCCGACCCGGTTAAAGATGTTCAACGCTATTATCTGGCACTGCCCACTCGTGAAAGCACGCTGCAATACTGCGCTCATGCGGCAAAGCTGGCCCGGGCATATAAAAAATGCGGTGCGAAAACGCAGGCCGCTCTATTTTATCAGTCGGCTAAAAAAGCTTGGGTATATGCGATGAACCCGGCCAACCGGGTGATTAAGAGTTTTGAGCATCCCAAACATGGCACACTGACTTATAAGGAACCGGAAGAGTTGCCGGAAAAGATGAAGTTTAAAGCGGCGTTGAATCTATTTATGTATCAAGCCGACCCGGAACTGGAGAATTATTTGGATAACGTTAATTTTAACAAACTGCTGGAACAGATAAAAAATGAAGAAACCGCCTATTTTATCTGTGAACTGGCGGAGGATGATGAACTGTTTTTTATGTACTCCAGTAAATTCCGTAAATTGGTCCGCATATATGCAGATAATTTTATTAAAACGCAGGAAAAATTGGCGTATCGGAATATAAATTGGGAGTTTGACAGCCCGTATTTTACCTTTATGGCGTGGGGCAACGGCCTGCCGTTTATCAAAGGCAGTTATTATATAGTGGCTTACGGCGCCACCGGCAACCCGAAATATCGTAATGCGGCACTGCTGTTAATGGACTGGATGCATGGAGCCAATCCGATGGGGCGCAGTATGACCACCGGGTTGGGCAAAGTATATCCGGTGCGCATATTGTCATTGCCGATGTGGGCCAAAAACGGTCTGATGAATGACCCGATACCTGGCATAACTCCTTATACGTTCTCCGGCAAGAACAACTACATGGCGGCAAGTCGAATTTTTGTCTTAAACTTTGAGATGCGTAAAGACCATAAATTTGATGGAGCATACGCCAATTTGCTTCCCAAAAATCAAGGTGGCAATGAAAAACTTTTGGTAAAAGATTGTTACAGTAAATTATTTGAATTAATTCCGTTGTACCACCGTTTTGCCAATTTAGAGGGCTATGCCGTAGAGCAGAATGAGTTTACGGTATGGGAGACCATTGCCCCGGCCGCCGCCGCTTACGGAGCATTACTGCCGCCGAACTGGAAGCCGGACCCAAGTTGGAAAAAACTCCAGCCGCAACCCTTGGATGATTTGGAAGGATACATATTTTTACCATGAGCAGTAAAGCAAAAAAAACCGTCCGATAATCCGGGTCAATAAATCTTTTTAGCGATTTTATCCTGTAAAAGATTATGCAATACGTTGTCCGGGAAGCGTTCCGGCACGGTACCGCCGCAACCGGCCAATACATTGCGATACTGGGTTTTCAGCGTGTCCGGATTGTCGCCCAGCCAGCTTTTTTGTGCCACGGCCTCATCTAATGCGGTAATCACCTCTTGTGCCAAAAATTCATAATACTTGCACAAATCCGGCGGTGTCTGATTACGTACTAATTCATGATAGCGTTTCATACCGTGTATAATGCGGGTTATAGTTCGCGGATAGCCACTGCACATTAAGTTCCACGGATCCGCAAAGCTATGCCCGTCGCCGGTGGAGCGAAAATCCGTCCGCAAAAGCACGCCGGGCATATCCACCATTTTCGCCATGCAAAACTCAACTACAGTGCCGGAGTCTAAATCATGACCATCAAAATTAGCCACAAAAACATCGCAGTTAAACAGTAATTCCAAATCCTTATCGCGAATATGGGTGGAACGCGCACTATTTTCCTCGTGGTCCTGCGGCAGCATTACCTGATATCTTCCAGCGGCTGAACGGTTTATCTGTTGTGCCAACAGCCAATTTCCGGCCAAATCTTTATGGTCGAACAAATCTCCGGCAAAATATATTTTTTTTACATCCATAGTTATCTCTCCAGTTTTTAAGATAAGATACCCCATATATCTAAAAAATCAATATACACTTGTCATCATTATGGCCTCTAACTGCGCTATGGCTTTTTGATAATTGGTGATTGCCGAGGCTAAATTAACCTGAGTATCCACGTAATATTGCTGAACTTTATCCATACGGTCCACCGACGCATGCCATTTTAAATATCGTTCCATCACCAAATCCCGCTGCAACTTGGCTTCCGGCAACAATTTTTTATAAATTTCATACTGTTTGGCGCTGATTTCATAGTTGGTATATGCCGCTTGTATATCATTCAGAATATTCAAGTAAGTCTGCCCCATTTCAAACTGGGCGCCGGCAAATGCACTCTGCATTTCACGCATGGCATTGTAGCGGGCAAAGCCGTTAAAAATCAACCAGTCGGCCCGCAGATTATACGCCAGAGAATTGGAATTATAAGAACTATGGGTATCGCGATAATCCCGGTACTGATTCCGGCGTTCCATGTTCTGATAAGCAAAGTCGGCATAGACATCAGGGGCAAATGCCGAATAACTTTTCAACTTATTATAATACGCCATATCCAAAAGTTCCCGCATTATGTGCATATCCGGGTTGTTGTCCAATGCAATATCAATGCAGGCGTCTACGCTGTAATAGACGGGCGGCAGTTCTTCGGGTTGAGCCGGAAAACTCAAACTGCCGGGCAGTGCGCCTTCGGTATACCCCATTAAAAGCGACAACGCAAAATTAGCCACCTGCCGCTGGTCTAAAGCCGCCAAACGTGCAGTTTCGCCGAATCCGGCCAAAATCTGAAAGTTCAGCACCTCATCCTGTGGCCGGGTATGCTGTTGATATTCCGGCAAAACCACGGTGTACAGGCGATTTTGAAAATCGATATTTTCCTGTTGAATCCGCATAATAGTTTCGGCCAGTTGAATATCATAATAAGCGTATGCCACTGAACGGCGCAACATGCATCGCACCTTGTCGGCCACGGCTTTTTCCCGTGCCAAGTCATGTTTGGCCACTTGAGTGGTCAAATACCGGGCAAAACCGTCGAACAGCAACCAAGACGAGGTAAACGCCGTACTTACCTGAAATTCCAAATTCCGCCCCGCCAGATTCATCGGCGGATTAACCATATTCGTCGCCCAGCTCCCCTGCTGACCGCCGGCCACGCCAAAATGAATTTCCGGTGCATACGCCCCCAGCGACTGATAATATCGCATTCTGGCCGCATCCACATAGTGCAGAGTGGCCCGATAAGACAAATTATTCATCACCGCAATTTTATCGGCGTCCGCCAGCGACAACTCGGTCATCTGCGTTAAAATTCCATCGGTTGCAGTACGATTTTCCGCCGTGAACCGGGTGCTCAGCACGGCGGCGCTTGGCGGGGTATAGCTGTAACATCCGCTCAACGCCCCGCCCAAAGTCGCCAGCAGAACCACAAAATATTTCCTCTTCTTCATCCTGCTTTTCCTCCCCTGTTATCATAACATTCAACTATCTTTTATCTTGAATAGTATACAATACCCCATTGGTACAATAAATAATGTCAATACCGTTGCCCCCAGCAGACCAAACATTATGGTTGCCGCCATCGACGCATAAAAGACATGAAACAGTAACGGCAACACCCCTAAAACCGTAGTTCCCGCCGCCATCGTAACCGGCCGCAACCGGCTTATTGACGCCATTAACACCGCCTGATACGCCGACTGATTTTTGGCTCGTTCCAGATTGATCTGGTCCAGCAGTACAATGGCATTTTTCAGCAACATTCCGGACAACCCTAAAAATCCTAAAATCGCCATAAACCCGAACGGCAGATTCATCAGCAGTAACCCGCCCATCACGCCGATTATTGCAAACGGCAGGGTGGCAAACGCCACCAGCGGCTCACGAATAGTACGGAATAATGCGGCCATCACAATAAACATTAATAATAAACTTATCGGGAACAAGGTCTTTAATCCGGCCTCCGCCTTAGTGCTTTCATGCAGTTCGCCGCCCCACTCCAGCGTATACAGCGGCGGCAGTTTTATCGCTTCAATTGCCGCTTGCAGTTCTGTTTGCAGTTCCGCCGCCGTGCCGGACTTGGGATTGCACTGCACCGTAATGGCCGGAATCCGGTCCCGATGCCGCAACTGCGGCGGCTCCCAAATATTACTTACCTCGTCGCACGCCTGCGCCAGCGGATAACTGCGATTGGCCGCATGGCTCCAAATCTGCACATTCTCAAGCTCCCCGACACTTTTACGTTCTTCGGCCACGGGGCGGGAAATCACCGGAATCAACTCATTTTGTTCCCGCAACACCCCGCAGGTTACGCCGTTAAAATTCCATTGTAAAGCGTCCGACAATTCATCCCGTGTGATTCCGGTCTGCCGAGCCTTAATTTCCGAATACTTCAACTGCATACTTTTTTGCAAAGGTCGCCAGTCATCACGTACAAAACGGGTATTCGGATTATTCCGCATAACGGTTTTAGCCTCCTCCGCCAATTTGCGCAACACCTTACGATCCGGGCCGCTGAAGCGGGCTTCAATTTTATAAGGAATAATCTTCCCTTCGGCAAAGCGTTGCACCAACGCATCGGCACTGGGGTAATTTCCCTGTAAATAGGTGTCTATCTGAGCAACTAAGCCGTTGATTTTTTTATAGTCGTCCACCTCCACCAGAATCTGGCCATAGTCCGGCGACGGGCTGTTATAGTCATAAGTCAATATAAACCGCAGTGTGCCTTCGCCCACAAATGATGCGGTAGACTTAACCCCCGGCAGAGTTCGGATATACTTTGCAATTTCCGCCACCTCCCGGCCGGTTTCATTGATATGACTGGCGGAATTCCGCCAATAATCAATATAAAACTGCCGCCGGGTCGAGTCCGGAAAAAATGTTTTCGGCACTTTGGAAAATCCCCAGATGGCGCCGGCCAAACTCAGCAGCAATACAATCATGGCGCCGATACGATGTTTTAAACACATTGCCAGCAACCGTTTATAGCCCATATACCATTTTCCGGCATATACATCCTCTTTGAGTTTCTCCGCCGCTATCGGCTTTATCAGCCATAAGCACAACAACGGCGTAAAACTAAGTGCCATAATCCAGCTTAAAAATAGAGAAATCACAATAACAAAGAACAGCGAACGGCAGAATTCGCCAATATCCCCCGGATTATATCCCACCGCCAAAAACGCCAGAATCGCCACCATAGTGGCTCCCAGCAACGGCCATTGAGTCTCATGCACCACCTCCTGCAACGCCGTTTCCCGTTCAGTCCCGCGGGCGGTTTTTACCAAAAAACCGTCTACAATCACAATCGCATTATCCACCAGCATCCCCAAAGCAATAATTAACGCCCCTAACGAGACCAACTGCATGTCGATATCCATCATTTTCATGCCCACAAACGTACCGGCAATAATCAGAATCAATGTAACTCCGATTACTAATCCGGCTCGCCACCCCATGGTAATCAGCAATATACCGATAACAATCGCCACCGACTCCAACAAATTCACCACAAATTCATTTAATGAATTCTGCACATCATCGGCTTGATAATTGATATAATTAATCTGCATTCCGGCCGGTTTTTCATTTTCCATACAAACAAGCAGTTTTTTCACATCATCGCCCATGGCCACCACGTTACCGCCCGCCACGGTAGAGATGCCAATCCCGATGGCCGGTTCGCCGTTATAACTCATTATCTGGCCGGCGGGTTCGGCATGACCACGGTAAATTTCCGCAATATCGCCTAATCGAATCAAGCGTTTCTGGCCGTCTGTAACATATAAATTGCGAATCGCCTCTACGCCGTCAATTGCGCCGGACACTCGAATTTCCGGATACTCGTCTAAAATCTGCACCTGCCCGGATTTGGTTACCATATTATTGCTGCGCAAGGTGTTAAATAACATTTCCTGCGAAATCTGCATATTAGCCAGTTTTGCCCGGTTAAATTCGGCATAAACGGTTTTCTGCGGCACGCCCCAAAACTCCACCTTGGCCACATTCGGCACCCGCAACAATTTTTTCTTTAATAAGTCGGCATAATCCTTCAGTTCATCCAAGGTATAACCGTTGCCGGACAGCGACAAATATACGCCGTAAACATCACCGAAATCATCCCCCACTTTAGATGGCGGCACCCCCTCCGGCAAATATGGTTTTATATCATTTATCTTTCGGCGCAACTCATCCCACACCTGCGGAATTTCGTCATTTTCAAATTCCGGGCGGATATCCACATAAATCAACGAAAAGCCATCTCGACTGATTGACGTTATGTGGTCAATTTGCGACATTTTTTGAATTTCTTCTTCAATTTTATCCGTTACCTCCTCCTCCACCTCACGTGCCGACGCCCCCGGATACAGCGTTGCCACGGTAGCTTTTTTAATGGTGAAGTTCGGGTATTCCAGCCGCCCCATCCGTTCATAAGAGAGAACTCCGCCCAGCAGAGCCGCCCCCATTAATAGCGCAATAAAACTTTTATGTTTTAAAGCATACTCAATTATTTTCATTTAAAACCTCCGGATTAAGCACTTTCAGTACCGTATCCGCTTCAATCCAATCGCCGCCGGCGGCCACAATCAAATCACCCGGTTTCAAGTCGCCGTGCAATACCGGCACAAATCCTCCGCCGTCCGGAGTACCGACCTCCACCGTGGTCAAACCGGCACGGGACGATGCCCGGTCATACAACCACACGCACGACTGATTATTGCGATTAATCACGGCGGAGTATGGAATTGCCATAGTTGATTTTTTATTGCGTTCCGGATGCGGCAACCCATGAATTTCGGCGGTCATGCCGGGCAGCACAATAAAATCATCCGGCTGGTCAAAGGTCAAACGCACCTCATAGGTATTACCGCTGGCGGAGGCGGAGGGGATAAACTCCTCAAATACCGCCTGAAACTCCCGATTTCCCCGCCCCGGAAAAGTCAATTTAAACTTTTGTCCTTTATACTTCTTGCCGTCCCACAAACTGATTTCCGGGATATTGCCCTCCGGGATATCGGCTCGAATCTCCAGTTGCTTTAAGCTCTGCACAATTACCGCCGGAGTATTGGCCTGCGCAAATTCATGTTCTTCAATTTTGATTTCGGTAATAGCGCAGTCATACGGTGCTTTTAAAACGGTATCGTTCAGGCGATCCTGCGCCACCTGCCGACCGGTGGTCAAGGCGTTTATGCGGACATCGGAGATAAGTTTTTTGGTATTCGCCTCATCAAACGCCGCTTTACTGGCGGCATTAGAGGCAAACATTTTCCGCTGGCGTTCCAACTCTTCTTTATAATACGCATTTTGCACCTGTTCTTTTTCAAGTTCGTCGGTAATTATATCCAGTTCATGCTGATAATCGCGTGGATCAATACGAGCCAGCACTTCGCCGGTCATCACCTCCTGCCCCAGCTTCAGATTCTGCTCCAGTACCGGGCCGGACACCCGGAAAAACAGTGCGGCGTGGCGAACCGGCTGAATGCGCCCCGGATAAACGATGCCGCTATCCGGCCCCGGCCCGGACACCTTAAACAGTTTAACCACGCGTTCTTCAGGTGCGGCAATCACCGTTCCGGCCTCTTTCTGAAACCGCCGCCACCCCCAGTAACCGCCGCCGATGAGTACAACCAAAATAATACTGAAATATATTATTTTACGATTTTTCATAATATTCCCCCTCACCTATAAAATTATATCATAGTCGATAATGCAAAACCGGCTATATCATTAACAATCAAAATGTTAATTTTTAAAATCCACATAAATAAATGCAAAAGTTTCAGCGTAGAACTATGTTTTATGCCTAATCGCTCCGGCATTAAGCATGCCTCCACTGGAAGCCTGCGGTGCTTTTTGTCGTATACTGCGTTGGCTACGCCGCTCATGTACTAAAGTACA
>CAZEHZ010000088.1:0-9635 GCA_964512385.1 uncultured Victivallaceae bacterium
TCCAAAGCGGTGTTGCTGGAATCATCGGCACGCACGGTAAAGATACCGTTGCCGTCGGCATTTTCAGTAAACGTAATAGTATAACCATCAAGTTGTTTGGTGTCGCCAATCGCCATAGTCAGCGACTTGCCGCCAAAGCTGCAGGCAATACTTTCAAACGCATAATTGATTTTACCGATATTATAATCGCCTTGGCCTAAACGACCGGCAAAACTCCAGCTTTCGGCCGCAATCAGCGATAAATCACTCCACGCTCCGCCGGTCAGGAACCAATCACCGGCCATACTGAATACCACATTACTGATATCCATAACATAGGCACTGTTTACGCCGCCGAAACCGTTGTTTTCGCCGCTGATCAAAACCGTTTTACCGGAGCCATTGATCACATTCATACCAATAGTCATATTGCCGGTAATCTTAAATTCACTAACTTCAGACAAATCCAAATCAAACTTGCCGGCAATGCTTTCGTCTTCCGATCCCCATGAACCAGAGTAAATTCCACCGCCGCCTAAACTTAACTTACCGCTGAACTGGTGATAATCGGAGTCTGCCCAAAACGTAATTACCCCGGCGGTCATGGTCAAGTTTTCCATTTTACCGCAACGCACCATCATAGTAGCGCCGGCACCGTCCATTACAATATTCTTCAGCACGGTATTCTGAGTTTGATACCCCAGAATAATCCCGCCGTTATGCATGGTAATACCGTCCACCACCTGATCGGCGGTATCCAAATATAAACGGGTATCCCAGAACGATGTACTGGCGTCAATCACCAAATTAGTAATATTATTTGTCATGCCCATCCAGCCGCTGACTAAAGTAAAGCCGTCAATGGCGTTGGTACTTGCCAAAGCTACGCCGCCCCAGCCGGCACCGGCATCCAAAGTAATATTCTTCAAATTAACATTGCCTTTTACCGCAAAAGCAGAACCGGCATCCAATTTACCAATATAGACGTTTTCAAAGGTTAAACTTTCACCCTCTTTAGCTTCTACGCAGAAGTATTTAGAGGCGGTAAAATCTTTGTAAACATTATTCGTACCAAATTCCTTGCCGTCCAGAGTAACACTATCAAAAGCTCCGCCCTGGAAGTATGCGCCGTAATATCCGGTACCCATGGCAATGGCGGTACCGGTCATATCCACTTTGCTCATAGTTAATGAGCCTGCCCCGAGCTGCAGGGTACCGTCAATAATCGTACCGTTGGTAATGGTGCTGGCGCCGGCTTCGGCATAAATCCAGTCCGCCTTAGACGCAAAGTTGTCAATCACTGTACCCTGCAAATGAATATCGGAATCATTGGAATTCAAACCGTTTACCTTAGACCCGGTTTCCAAATATGCCATTGCATCATCCACCTTCACGCTCGTGGCTTCGGAATCCGCCTGCATCCACAAGGACGCGCCGTTGGCAAAGGTTACATTTTCCGCCTTAGACCCGGCGGTGAACTGCGCCAATGTGTAATTGGCAAACGAGTAAGAAATACCTTTGTAAGCATCGGCAACGCCGGTGAACAAGGAATTTTTAATCACATTATCAGTATAACCAATATATAAACCGCCGTTGGCAAATACAAAATTTTCCGCCACGCCGTCCACTAAACTGAAGTTATGATAATTGCTATTGGCGCCGTAATTATTGTTCACCCCGGTTATATTGGTGGCATTGCCATACATCTGTAAGGTAGTATCACCGTTAATAACCGTGTTTGTGCTGGTAGCACCGGTAACGATAGCCAGCAAGCCATCGCTAACCGTGGTGTTATTGGCAACAGCATCGCCTTCTACCAGGAAGTAACCGCTGTTAATCACCATGTTTTCGGCTTTTTTATTACCGAAAGACCACTTGGTGCTTGTGCCGTCGGCCGCCACATAGGTACCGGTGCTTTCATTGGTATAGTTGGTACGGAAGCCGTCCAGAATACCGCCCTCTTCCAAAGTAACATTTTTCAACTGCAAATCATCATTGCGGTCAACGTTGTTGCCCAAGTCGCCAAACAGGTTGCACTTATCCGCCACTGTCCAGTTTTCCACCACGCCGCCGGTAAAGCTGTAAGCCTTGCCGACATAGCTGCCGGAAACTTCGTCCAGATAGAACATGTTGCTTACGGTACCGCCCTTATTAACGTCCAGCTTGCTCATGGACAACACTTCCTGATTGCCGTTACCTTCAAAATGCACATTGGCATAAACGGTAACTTCATCAGCATAGCCGGACCAATTGTAAGTCTGATACTTGTTAGTTGCGGAATCCCACACCTTCAAATCTACCGACTGCGAACCTTTTAATCCCCACAGCTGGCCGCCCTTTTCAATTGTACCGGTTACTTCAGAACCATCGCCGCCAATCCATAAAGCGCCGCCGTCCTTAACATTAACATTGCTGGCGGAACCAACGATCGGAGTCAAAACATTGTCAACCAGTTTACTCCCCTGCAGATCCCAGTTGGTCAAATAAAGCACGCCGCCTTTTTCCACGGTAACATCTTCAATCAAAGCGTTATCGTAAACATGAGCCGAACCGCCGGCCTTTAAGGTAACTTTAGAGGCATAACTGTTGGAATTGCTGAACAGAATAAGTTCAGCGCCATCACGGGTTTCGCCAACTGCTTTATTGTGTGAATTCTTATCATCCACTATAACATTGGTTAAAGAAGCACCGATACTTTCATATCTTGCGCCTTCCAAAATATTCAACCCGTCAATCGTCATACCGGAACCGCACTGTGCCCAGGTATCATTACTGCTAAGCGTAACATTGGTTAATTCACCGGCACTGCCAACCAGAAGACTGTCGCCGGACAAGGTAAGACCGTCCACCGTACAAGCGGCTCCAATGTCAAAACGAGCGTCAACGCCGTTTACATTAGAAATTTTTGCGCCGGCCCCGGAGCCTAAAATGTACAATGAACCGCGGTCAATAGTAACGTTTGTTACCACATGATTGGCACCGGCAATTTCCCACTTACCGCCGTCCACCAGCTTTAAATCGGTAAGAGTAGTATTGTCGTAGCTCTGTCCCCACGCACCGTCGCCGGAAACTGTGGTATTCAGCCAAGTCCCGCTCCCCCAGGTCAACCCGTTGTAAACGATTGCGGTATCAATTGTGCCGCCGCCGTTACTCAACAGATAGTCATCCCAACTTTCGCCATTTGCGGTAACATTGAAAGATGACCCGCCGGCGTTAACTGTCTGTTTACCGTCTGCGGTAATTATGGTATTTTCCGCCTTACCACCGTCTAAAATGTTCTGCAACCAGGCAACAGTAGTACCGTCTGCAATCCCGGCTACATCCTGTTCGCCACCATACTCAACTGTAGTATTTACAGTTTTACCGCCAGCTTCCACGGTTTGTTTGCCACCATAGGGAACGGATTCATTCTCTACAGTCATGCCGCTTGTTACTTTTTCAGTATAAGCCATTTTCACACCCTTTTTTTGTTTTCGGCCGCCGCACTGTGCTGCAGCCGAGATTTTATTTTGTAACACATCTGTGTTTATCACCAAGAAAAAAAACGCCACAAAATCAATAAAAAAAACCTTACACCTACTTATACCACAATTTTTCAACTTGTCAACCATATTTTTTAAATTTTCTTTAATTTTTACATAATGCATTACACATAAACAACTTAACATATCAAACACCACAGTCATTACCATCCTTTTAAAACGAATCAATTTTTTATATCGCTTGAAATTAGCAATTTATGCGGTAAATTATAATTGCGAGTTAAAAAATACTGATTTTATAGCTAAAAAAACTGGACATCAACAGAAAGCAAATTTACGATATTGATTTTATAAGATACTTATTACAATACATTTAACAATAAAGACACCAAAAACTAAAGAAAGATATTTATGCATATTTTTAATTTTTTTATAATTCTGCTAATAATTCTAATCGCTTTAATTATCGTTATCACCATATATTTTGGCAAAAAAAACCGTCCGGTCGATAATTCGGCGCAAATTATTGAGTTAAAATTCTTATTAAGCCAAATTTCCGAACTGGTTCATCGTGAGTCAACTGCCAATCGTGCCGATGCCCTGTCCAACCGGGAGGAACTGCGGCGCAGTCTGGCGGAAAACCGCACCGAAATCAGTAATTCATTCCGCAATTTGGCCGAAACCACCACCGGGACTTTACAAAGTTTCTCCGCCCGTCTGCAGGAGTTTACCGGCCGCACCGATGAAAAATTCAACACTATGACCACCTCCACCGAACAGCGTTTGAATCAAATGCGGGAAACCATCGACCTGAAACTCCAGCAGTTACAGGCCGACAACGCCAAAAAACTTGATGAAATGCGGGCCACTGTAGATGAAAAACTTCAGCAGTCGGTGGAAAAACGCTTTAACGAATCTTTTAAAATGATTTCTGAACGGCTGGAAATGGTGCATAAAAGCATGGGCGAAATGCAGGCTCTGGCCACCGGCGTCGGTGATTTAAAACGAGTCTTGACCAACGTGAAAACCCGTGGCAATTTAGGCGAAATTCAGCTTGGCACAATTTTGGAACAGTGTCTGGCGCCGGAACAGTATATTCTGAATGCCGCCACCCGAAGCAATACCTCCGAACGTGTGGAATTTGCCGTAAAAATGCCCGGTAAAGACCCGGTGTCGGATGCCGTTTTACTGCCGATAGACTCCAAATTCCCCATGGAAGACTATCAGCGTCTGCTGGAGGCATATGACGCCGCCCTGCCGCCGGATGAAATAAAAAAGATTCAAAACAGCTTTGAATCCGCCGTCCGCAAAAGTGCGCAGGATATTCACAATAAATACATCAATCCCCCTTATACCACCGACTTTGCCGTAATGTTTGTGCCGACCGAAGGCTTATATGCCGAAATTCTGCGCCGTCCCGGTTTGTTCGAACGTCTACAGCGAGACTATAAAATCTCCGTGGTCGGACCGACTAATCTGGTGGCGTTTTTAAACAGTCTGCAAATGGGCTTCCGTACGTTGGCGATCGAGCGGCGTTCCAGTGAAGTCTGGGCTTTGCTCGGCGCCGTAAAAAATGAGTTCGGCAAATTTGGCGATGTGCTGGAAAAAACCCGCAACCGTCTGGAATGTGCGGTAAAAGATATCGACTCCGCCGGCATCCGGACTCGTGCCATAGAACGCAAACTGCGTGGTGTCGAGGCTTTGCCGGATGCCGACGCCATGCCGCTGCTTGATTCCGCCCCCGATAATACCGGCAATCTTGATTTATAATTTGACTTTGCTGTTGTTTGATGGTATTCTATTATCAACCTTTAATCAAATAAGAAAAGGACACAGATTATGAAAAGCATAAAACATCCGATAAAATATGATGTGGTTGTGGTTGGCGGCGGCGTAGGCGGGATTACCGCCGCGGTGGCATCGGCCCGGCAAGGCGCCAAAACCCTGCTGGTGGAGGAAGATTTGGTACTTGGCGGCGCTTTGACCGACTATTATGTGGCCATGTTATGCGGCAAACCGACTCAGGGAATTTTGCTGGAAATCTTAAATCGCTGTATTGAAAAATACAGTTTACAGCACGGTATCAACTGGTTTATGCCATCGGCCTGGATGCACGCCATTGCCGATATTTGCGGCATGGAACCGAATTTGGAAATTATGACCGGCGCCCGTCTGGTGGATGTTGATTGCGACAATAACCGCATTGAGTCAATTGAAGTATATTGCGACTCCGTACTGCGCCGCATCTCCGGCAAAGTGTTTATTGAAGCCACCGGCACCGGATTTTTTGCGGAACTCGCCGGTGGTGAAATCATGTACGGCCGTGATGCCCAAAGCGATTTTAATGAAAAATTTGCACCGGAAAAACGTGATGAGAAAATTCAACAGGTTACTTGGATGTATATCTCGCAAAAACTCCCCGGTTTTAAGCCGTTTGACATGACAAAGCTGGAAAACGTAAAACTTGGCGTTCTGCCGCAGGAAGACTACTGGTTCCATGCCGAACCCGATAAGGCGATTGCCGCCAACGACGGCATATATCTGCACTGGGGTTGCCGTACCGAATGTGCAGATACCAGAGACAGCGTGGCGATTGGTCATGCTCAGCAGACCGCATTAAAATTAATGGAACGCGACCATGCGCTTTTACGGGAAAACGGTTACACAGTTTCACTGGCGCCTAAAATCGGTATTCGTGAAATTCGCCGGGTAAAAGGTTTATATGTGTTGCGTTGCGAGGATTTAGTGCAGAATTTATTCCCGGAAGACACCGTAGCGGTGGGTAAATATGTGCTGGATGTCTGGGGAGAAAGCGTCAGTGCCGCGGCGCCGAAGAACGGCTATGGCATTCCATACCGTTCATTAGTCCCGTTGCATGTAGATAATTTACTGCTTTCCGGCCGTGTAATCAGCGGTTCTCACATTGCCATGAGCTCTTATCGTGTAATGCCGATTGTCGGCAATATCGGCCATGCGGCCGGGGTAGCGGCGGCGTTGGCGGCGTTAAACAATCAAAATCCGGCTCAGGTGGATGTACAATATTTACAGCGGGAACTTACCTCGGCCAAGCATCACCAGATCTTAACTAAATAATCTTACTACTACTAAACCAAAAACGTTGTCCGGCACTAAACCGGGCAACGTTTTTTATTGATACTGTATAATGGATTGATGAATTTTAGAAATTGGCCACGCCGCCGGCAATGGCTTCCGCCACATTCATGGTATGATTTTTGATGCGGCGTAAAGACACCATAATGTCGCTGAAAGTTAAGGCGAACAGCGGTGGATACTGTTTTTTCTGCACCATTTCCAAATGCTTGTCACGCACTTCGTTGGCCATACCGGTCAAACGGCGGTACTGTGCCGCAATCGGTGCCAGATTTAATGGTTCGGTAGAGTTCAGCCAACCTTCGGCTTCGGCATTAAATTCCACAATTTGCTTCACAATATTTTCAATCAGCTCACGTGATTCTTTTTTCAATTTAATATTATTTTCCTCCAGCCGCATCCGGTATTTTACAATATTGGCGGCATAATCACTGATTGACTCCAGCTCGTCGGAACAGACAATAAAAATCTTCAACTGCTGAGTATCCTGCACGCTGATTTCTTGCTGCATCACCTTATCCAAATACAGCATAATCTCTTTTTGAATCTGGTCACATTCGTCTTCTATTTTGATAATGCGCTCCATTTTTTCCGGCTCCGGATCCCGATTGCACAATACTTCGCCGGCCAAGCTTACCGACTCGGCCACTAAATGTTGCATGTGCTGCATAATCAACTGCGCCTGTTTAATCACCAATACGGCGGAAAAATTGGGTAAATTGGTAAAATATTGCAATGTCTGTTCCGGATTTTCTTTAGTGTCATCCGGCACCACCCAGCGCACAAAACGCACCAGATAGGTAAGGAACGGTAACGCAATTATAGACATACACACGTTAAACATGGTATGTGCCAGTGCAATATGTATCCCCGCCGCCGGATAAATTCCTAATTCCGCATTGTAAGCGGCCGGATTGCCGGGCAGTAAGGCACAGATAAACTGCAAATACCAGCGAAAAATAAACAAGACAATAAAACAGCCGGTAAAATTAAACATGGTATGCGCCAAAGCCACCTGTTTGGTAATTCTGCCGCCGGACAGCGACGCCATCCATAACGTAATTGTAGTACCGATATTTTCGCCCAGCACCAACGCCACCGCCGCCTCATAACTGATTGCGCCGGAAGTAGCTAAAGAGATTGTAATCGCCAATGTCGCCGCGCTGGACTGCATCACCATCGTAGCCAGACACCCCAGCATCATGCCGCCGATGATACTGAAAAAGGACTGCCCGTTAAACATGGCCATAAACCCGATAAAATCCGGGCTTTCACGCAACGGCTTAAATGCGTCGCTCATATATTCCAGACCCCAGAAGATCATCCCCAAGGCCAAAAGCACCCGCCCCATCAAAACCCAAACCGGCTTCTTTATAAACAACAGCGGTATCACCCCCACGCCGATAAACAGCGGCCCGTATTTGCCGATTTTAGCAAAACTCATTAACCATGCCGTGGTGGTACTGCCGATATTAGCCCCGAAGATAAATCCCACGCCTTGCGTAAGCGTCATCAGCCCGGCGTTCACAAAGCTGGACATCATTACAGTGGAAACAGAACTGGACTGCACTAAAAAAGTAACCACCACCCCGACCAGACAAGCCAAAACCCGATTGGCGGTAATATAATTTATCGCTTTTTTGATAAACCCGGATCCCAAGGTCTGCAATCCTTGAGAGAGAATATTCATTCCATACAAAAACAAGCCCAGACCGCCAAGGGCCATGCAAAACATTTTAAACCAATCAATTCCGGTTGTAGGCTCCATATTGCTCCAAATAGTTTAGGATATAAAAATTTTACCGCAATAATGTACTCCAATTATCACAAAAATCAATTTCCCAAGACATTTTTTTTACAAATTTCTTACACGCCGAAGGGTACGGTCAAATCCAAAAGGTGAATTTCCGGGGCGGCGTCATAGCAATATCTGGCCACGGCGATTACCGATTGCGCCTGATTCTGCAATAACATGCGGTGTGAATTGATGGTAAAAAGCGGATGTTTCCGGCATCGGGGATGCACATTCCATTGTTCCAGCGGGTGTTCATGGGCATGAATCATGCGTTTGACCGGCATTTCCAAAACTTCGGCGGCATTTTCGCAAAAAGCGTCGAAATCCATAAATCCCAGCGGCGAATCCTTATGCCCCCGATCCGGTTCGCAATGCGGAGCCAGGCGGTCAAATCGGGCCCAGACAAAATCCTGCCGGGCGTTAATGGTGTTCAAATCATTAATCGTGTGCATGACTTTCTGCACATCGCAATGAGGCACTCCGGCATGAGCCATAAAGGTGCCGTCCGGCAAAAACAACACGTGCGGCATGGCACGCATAAAATCGATCAACTGCCGGCCGAACGTTATCAGCTCCGGCCGGTTCTGCCCGGCTGTATTAAGCCATTCGCAAAAATTCGCCGGCATTACGCCCGGATAAAACACATTCAACCGGGTTTTAAAATATAGTTCCACATCATGATTACCAACCAGATACAGAATCTTTCCGGGGCGTTCAATCATTAAATGGAAAATGGTCAGTAAAACCTCGTAACCATATTCAAAACGGTCAAAAGCGTCGCCTAAAAACACGATGGTAGGCAACTCTTCCGCCGGATAATTGTCAATATATTCCAATGCGGCATGCAGGGCGGGCAAATCGCCGTGCAAATCGCCGATCATCCACATATTTTTAGGAACGTCGGAATTGCTATAAACGGTAATCACCCGTGAAGCCATGCCATCGGTAAACGCCATAGGCGGCATAATATGTTCGGTAGTAAACTTATTCAACATGGTGAAAACTTCATTTTCATACCGACATGTGGCCTTGGCGATTTTTTTTAGCGGATAGTACGCATAATGCGCCATACGCACGGTCAATAATTCGGGCATAATCAACCGACCGGCAACTCCGGCGGTAAAATAAGATTCCGGCGGAGTCCATACGGCGGTATTCGTGTCTTCCGCCCCTTTAAACAATGATATATGATTTAAATCCGGCATACAACCCTTTCAAATCGCATTGCAATAACATGTATAGTCAAAACTTATAGCTATTATTGAAGA
>CAZEHZ010000089.1:0-9472 GCA_964512385.1 uncultured Victivallaceae bacterium
GGAGCGACCATGCATAAAACATAGTTTTACGCTGAAAACTTTGCATTTATTTATATGCCTTTTAAAATTAAATATTTTGATTATAAATGATATAGTCGGTTTGCATTATCGACTATTTTAACCGCAAAGTCAAGGAGTAAACAAATGCGAAAACTGATGTTATTGGGGGCGGCACTTTGCGCCGCGTGTTGTATGCTGGCTCAAGAAGCCGCACCGGAAAAATTTATTGTCGGCAAAGTGCGTCCGCAAATGCTTAATGTACGCATCCAGCCGGTGGCGAACGCCGGAGTGGTGGATAAGTTGCCGCGCAATTCAGAAGTTAAAGTGGTAAAAGTGGAGGGCGCATGGTATAAGATTATGCTCCCCGCCACCGCCGACGCCTATGTGTCCGCCGATTTTCTGAAAGACAGTAAAACCGTTACCAGAGTGCAGATGCGCTATGGTGCCGGCGTTGCTTTCCACAGTTACGGTGTAATTCCCGCCGGAACTCAAGTTAAGATTTTAAATAACACCAACTCTAAATGGACAAAAATTGAACCGCCCGCCGGTTTTTATGGCTATGTAAGCAGTGAATTTGTCGCCGTGGCGGATTCTGATTATCAGAAACTTGTCGGCGTAAAAGATGCCGTGCCGCCCAGCAAGCGTGACGTTGATATTCCCACCGTGAATACGGCGGACATGGCCGAAATTTCCGGCCGTTTTGAGCGTATGCGCCCGTTTGTAACCGGCGCTCCGGCCGACCTCACCATCTCCGGCGAAGTTCAGAAGACCGACAGCGCCAACACCGGCGCCACCCACGCCCTGATTAAGCGTGACAACGGTAAAATCGTTACCTTGGCCGCCCTTTATCACGGCAAAGTCAAGTGGGAAGATTTCGCCAACGCCGAAAAGCCCGTGGCATTAGCCGAATCCGCCGTTGATTTGAATAAATTTGTGGGTAAAAACGTAAAAATTACCGGCAAAAAATTATCCATTGTCAGCTGGTCTTACCCCTATATTGTGGTGGAAAAAGTTACTGCCGAATAAGCAGAACCGCTTCCCCCCTCTTCTTCAAAAACCGCTTTCGGCAACCGCTGATAAAATCCGGAGCAAACTCCTCCGACCTCAGCAGAAAACCGGAAGCGTTTTTGCATTCTCTGCCTTACACCTCACACAAAACCAACGTCGATTCCAGCCGCCGCACTTCATCGTGTTCATAAATCAGCAAAGCCACCAGATACTCCCGCCCCGGCAACGGATTAAATACTTTTAACACCGGCAGTTCCGCCGCCGTTCCCGACTGCGAAAAATCCACCCGGTAACTTGGCAGCAGCTCGATATTATCCACCTCCACCGACACCACCACCAGCCTCTGTTCCCCCTCCGTTGGCGAGATAATTCCCGTTATTTCCGCACAGCCGTTATGTTCCTCCGTATATACAACTTGATACTCAATCCTGATATTTGTCATAATATTCTCCTTTTGTTTCTGGCAATATATGGCAAAAAGTGCTGAAGTCAAGAGTTTTTTTCAATTTTTTCAATTTTTAACCTTGACTATTTCCCCAAATGGTATAATTTATATAGCTCATGGCACAGTCTTTCTATGTCTTGACTCAGCTGTGAGAAATATTAAGAAGATAAAAACGTACATTATAATAACAAGGATGAATGAAAAATGAAAAGAACTTTTCAACCGTCGAATCGCCGTAGAAGCCGCAGACTCGGTTTCATGGCTCGCATGGCTACTAAGAATGGCCGTTTGATCTTAAAGCGTCGCCGTCAAAAAGGTCGTGCCAAGTTATCGGCCTAATTGTCTGTCAAGCCTCTAATCTGTCGGTCTCCGGCTGTTTAGAGGTCTTGCCATTTAAAGGGTGGTTGGCAAATTAGTTCGAAACCGGCCTTTAGTGATTACGTTCCGGGTTGCCGTCAGTAGTTTGGGTTGCCGTCAATAGTTTGGGGTTGGCCTTTAGTGATTACTTTCCGGGTTGCCGTCAGTAGTTTGGGTTGCCGTCAGTGATTAGTTTTGAGTCGTCCGTTACCCTGTTCCGTTTACTGCGTTTTGACTGTTCAAACCGTTGACGGCCAACGAGGTTGCTTAAAAATATTTAGTATTACCGGGTTTGTCATCTGGAATCTGCTGATTATCCGTATTCGGTGTAGAGGTTTGGTCGTGTTGTTCAATCCGTCGCCGTTTAACCTGCTCTATAAATCAGGTTGCCTCCGCCGGTCAGTCTGCTTCCCGCCGTTCCTAATCGGTTCGCCCGTTTTTGACTGTTTAAACCCGGAAAAAAGATAGTTTTCCGGTAAAAAGTGTGTGCTTCTTACCGGATATAATTCGACCGTATTGGCTGTTTTATTAAAGGAAGGTTAGCATTTATGTCGTCCCGCAATCACTTTCGTTTGCGTAGCGAGTTCCAATACATTCGTGAATCAGGGCATAAATTTGTCATGCCGTCCCTGCTTTTTGTCGTGGCCGATGCCCTCGACGGCAAAGCCCGTTGCGGTGTGATTTGTTCCAAAAAATATAGCCTGTTGGCCGTAAATCGTAACCGGGCCAGACGGTTGCTGTATGAAAGCTACCGTTTGCTGGCACCGGAATTAAAAACAGCGTGGGTCTTAATGATTCCGCGGTTTTCAATGGCGGAAAATAAATGTCAGGATGTTCTGCTGGAAATGCGCAAAGCGGCCGGAAGAGCCGGTTTGTTGGTGGAAAATACGCCTGGTTGCACCCGGTAAATTTGCCGATTCTTTTGATTTTTTTCTATCAGAAGGCAATATCACCGTGGCTGCCGCCGGTGTGTCGTTTTACGCCGACTTGTTCGCACTATGCGGTGGAGGCGTTGCAAAAGCACGGTTTGGTGCGTGGCGGCTGGCTGACGGTATGGCGCATACTGCGTTGTAATCCGTTCGGCAAAACCGGGTATGACCCCGTGCCGCCGTGCCGGGAAAATAACAGAGGAAAAAGTAAGTGAAAATAAATAAAGATTATATACTGCCCATTGCAATTTCGGCGGTGATTTTGTTAGCGTGGAGTCCCATCAGTAAATATTTTGGCTGGGATGTTAAACCGGCGCCTGCCGCCCAAAAAGCTCCGGCGACGCAATCCCCGGTTCCGGCCGCCGCCGCTTCAGCTGTTGCCGCCCAACCTGCCGCTCAACCGGTAGCGCAAACCATTCCGGTGCCCGCCGCCATCGACCAAGTGGTACAACCCACCTTATCCGGAGCCGTTCCCGTAAGTTACGGTGCCGTGGCCAAGATTCGGCCGGAAGTTTTAAAGAACAGCAATATGGAAGTTCAGTTCAGCGTGCCGGAAGCCGCGTTGATTGACTCTATTTCGATGCTTGATTACCGCAACGCTCAGCAGAGCGGTCAGGTGATTCTGGATAATAATTTGAATAACACATTGAACCCGCCTTTACAGCCCGGAGCTTTGTCCATTAACGGTTTAACGCCGTGGACGGTGGAAAATCTGATCAATCACGGTCGTAATGGCAGCGATAACTCTTATCAGGTGGAACGCTTAATAAAAGATGCCGCCGGCAATGAATTTAAGTTGTTGCAGAGCTGGAAGTTAAGCGGCAATTATATGATAGACTGCCAGATAAAGTTTCAGGCCGTGGCCGATAAAGCGGTAGTCTTGGGGCCGGTGCTGGTTTCCGGCGGCGATTTGCCCTCCTGGGCTCGCATTTCCGGCGACAAGGTGCGGGGTTCTTTCCATAAAATCGATTATGCCGCCGCCGATGGTCGCTTTGTCAGCTATTCTGCGGATGAAAAAGACGAATCATTTGTGGCCGATGCTCCGGCCGCGGCAGTTCAGTGGATTGGCGTCTCCAACAAATATTTTGTTATTGCGTTGAAAGGCGCACAGCCGTTTCAGGCCACCATTGTCCGGCTGGGTGATAAGTCGTCCGGTTATTTAGCCGGTATTTCCGCCATGTTGCCGAATGTGGTGATTCCGGCCAACGGCTGTATAGATTATAGTTTCACCTATTATGCGGGGCCGAAAATTGTGGCGGACTTAGAGGCTTTTGCGCCGTCGGCGAACGGTATGATGCACTTGTCTTGGGGGCCGTTGGATTATCTGGCTCGTTTCATGCTTACAGTTTTGTCCTGGTTCTATTCGTTGTGCGGCAGTTACGGCTGGAGTATCATTATTCTAACGCTGGTAGTGCGTATTTTGTTCTTCCCGATTACCCGTAAAGCGAACTTGTCGATGAAAAAGATGGCTACAATCCAGCCGAAAATCAAAGAGTTGCGTGAAAAATATAAAGACAAACCGGAACTTTTGAATCAGAAGACGATGGAAATGTATCGTACGGAAAAAATCAATCCGTTAGGTGGTTGTTTGCCCATGCTGTTGCAGATTCCGGTATTCTTTGCGTTATATGCGGCGTTAAACGGGGCGATTCAGTTGCGTCAGGTAAGTTTCTGGTGGTCGCCGGACTTGGCGGGGCCGGACACGGTGGCGCATATTTTTGGTTTGGCGATCAACCCGTTGGTTATCGCAATGACGGCGCTGATGGTGCTTCAGCAGCACATCACCCCCAGTGCCATGGATCCGATGCAGAAGAAAATGATGTATGCAATGCCTATTGTAATGTTATTTTTCTTTTATGATTTGCCGTCCGGTTTAACATTGTACTGGACCGTTAGTCAAATATTCAGCATATTGCAGATGCAGTTGCAGCGCAAGTGGGATCATAAGGATGAAACCCCGGCGGCGGTAACTGCCAAGTAAATTTTATCTGCCGCCCGTATCAGCCTTTTGGGTGGCCTAAGTTAAGGAGCGAAAGCGAAATGGAAGAAATTAAAAAATCGGCGGACCAGCAGGACAAAGCCAGACTCGTATTGGGCACCATGCTGGATTATTTGGGCTTGGAAGCAGATTTGCAGGTAGAAGAAAAAGGTAATAAACTGGTGGTAAAGATAACCAGTCCGGATGCGGGGCGTATTATTGGCCGCCGTGGAGTTACTTTAGAAAGTCTGCAGCTGCTGTTAAACCGCATCATGTTTAAGGGTGAAGAAGATGCACCCTTGATTGTGCTGGATATCGATGGTTATTTGCGTGGCAATACCGGCCGTGGCGAGCGTTCGGACCGGAAAAATGATGGTGAACGCCGTGAGCGTGGCGATCGTCGTGAACGCGGCGACCGTCGTGAACGTGGTGAACGTGGCGACCGTCGTGAACGTGGCGGCAAGCGTGGCGACTCTGTGCCGGAAGAAGAGTTGCGTCAGTTGGCGTTAGACAAGGCAAAAGAGGTAAAGCGCTGGGGCGAGTCGATTGAATTAGCGCCGATGAATGCGCATGACCGTCGGATTATACATATCAATTTGAAAGATGATCCGGAAATAGAAACTTGCAGTGATGGTGAAGGCGCCATGAAAAAAGTGGTGATTTCGTTAAAAAAAGCTGAAAATGCAGAAAACTAATTTGCATTTTTGCGATACGGCACTATATTAATAGCGTGTTAGGTGCTGAGAGTAATCGAATCGCCTAAGACATCGGAGTGTGGCTCAGCCTGGGTAGAGCGCTGCGTTCGGGACGCAGAAGTCGGAGGTTCAAATCCTCTCACTCCGACCATTTTTTTAGATTTCATCCGCTTCGGCTTTTGATCGAGGCGGTTTTTATTTTGACGCAAATCCCGTTGAACACCAAGGTTTTGCAGATTTTACTTCTGAATGCCGTTCCGCCGGAGAATTTCACATTTTCGCCGTTCCGGACACCCTCCGGGACCATTTTCGGCCAATTCTCCGAGGGGGAAAAGTCGGCGGCTTTTGGCCTGTCGAAATTATCGGTAGATGCTATTCATAAAACACTTACAAACAATTTTCCGGACAAAAGGTCGTGGTCGAGTTCATATTCTCATTATTTTGTTGGTGGACTCCGAATCACGTTCTTTTTAATTTGAGCCTGACGCGACTTTTTGTAGAAGTCATAATGCCTTTATTTTCAACAATTTCCCCGGTAGATTGCCAGCGCCGATTCGGAAAAGCAACAGAAAATCACCTTGGCAGGGAAAGCCGATGTCCATTGACCGACCATTGCAACGGCGATTTGAGCCGCCTCCTGCGCAGGGTAACCGTAGCCCTCGGTGCTAATCCCAGGAAAGGCAATCGAGCGACAAATTGCCTCGTTTGCGAGCAAAAGTCTATTGAAGAAAACCCTGTAAACATTATTATGAGCAGGTCGACGGCAAAACCACGGATATCAGGGTTTACGGCAAAAAGAAAAAGCGCCGGAGATAACTCTCTGACGCTTAACTAGATGAAAATGGTGGAGTCTGGACGTATTCCGGCGCAAGGCCTGTCTGCCTGTTTTCATCCGTTGAAATTTTTGTCTGGAAATGTCCCAAACAACGTCGAATCGGAAACAATACGTCCTTTGCTCATTTTCTCCGTGTGATATAAATACTTGATAATCATTGCTCTTTCTGTGAACTCGTTTTTTTAAATTGAATTTCAACGGAGTCTGGAAGTATTCCAGCGCAAGGCCTGTTGGCCTGTTTTCATCCGTTGAAATTTTAGTCCGGGAATGCCTCCCATAACGTCGAATCGAAAACGATACGTCCTCTGCTCCTTTTCTCCGTGTGATATAAATACTTGATAATCATTGTCCTTTCTGTGGACTCGGTTTTTCTAATTGAAAGTCACCTATGGTTAATGAAATTTATATTACACCGATATTGGGCATGGTCCAATTGAGTGCGCCTAATAGGTTTGCAGCATCATTCAACATAATTATTAATTTTCATTTTCGAGGCAATCCATCAAGTTGTACCGCCGCAATTCATTATCCAAGACAAGCTTCATGTCCTCTTCGTGCCGCCTTACTAAGTCTTCTGTCCAGCCACCATTGTCATGCATCATCAATTGCATTAGGTTTAACTTTGGACTTTGCTTTATAGTTTCTGGATACGAGTCAACCTTTGATTGTGGTGCTAGGTTGGAAAATTTTGAATTCGCTTTTACCGTGATTAAAGCTAAGTTTCCAAAACTATGCAAGTATTCATCCGCCCATGGTTCGGAGTCAATCGGAGTTTGTGGATAAAAATGTTCAATGGACGTTCTAAACTGAAAATTAAAATTCGGAATTTTGGACTTCCCATCACGTTCCAAAATATAATCTAAGTATGTAAATACGATCCGATCAATGCCAAACCCCATGGCATTTTTATAGTCGGCAGTTAAAATTTTACGGCATGCGTATTTTTCAAGCAATTCAATCAGATCCGCATTCTCAGAATTCATTAATTTACATAAAACTGCTGATATCCAATGCATTGTTTTGGGTGCAGTATAGGTGACCCTGAGTGCTGATTGCAATAATCTTAATTTTTTTGTTCGCCCTTGCTCGTTATCTTCCTCTCCGTAAGTCAAGTAATATTGAGGTTTTTTCTGTGTTTTTCGCTCATCGTAGTACATTTCCATTTTTTGCAAAGACCATCTGCCTTCGTCTTTGTAATCTTTTGCAAATTCACGCTTTATGATATATTTGTCAAAAAAAAACCGCATTTTTAATAAATTGAAAATAAATAATTTAGCATTCTCACTGCTTTTCCAATGTCTTTTCAGACTATCAATAAATTTTTTGTCATCCAAAGAGGAATCATCCTCGTTTTGGTTGTTTAGAAGCGTTTCATTGACGAGCAACAAAAAATTAGGAAATGTTACGATCGTTTCAAAACGCTGATTTTCTTCCGAATCGGTTGTGGAATCAGTAGCGTTTCCCGCCGAGGTATTTTTCCCATCGGAATTTTTCAACTTCTCCATGAGAGAAAAGCGAGCTTCAAACGGAAATGTTTTTATGTCAATTTTTTCCCGTATGTCAGAAAAATCCTCCAAAGTAAATTTATTCCAACATTCACAAAATAAGCTATCGCGGCTCTCTGCGTTAAAATTCATCTGTATGTATGAATCCATTTTAGAACATGCGTCCCAAATGGTGGCCGCAATATTTCTATCATCCGCATCGTCAATAATCCCAAGCAGACGCCCTTTAGCGATTTCGTGTATCTCCAGTTGCTCGCCGCGAGTGTTCATTATTTCAAAATAGTGATTCAGGTCTATCCCCTTGGGAACC
The DNA here is from genome assembly GCA_964512385.1 of uncultured Victivallaceae bacterium. Taxonomy (GTDB): domain Bacteria; phylum Verrucomicrobiota; class Lentisphaeria; order Victivallales; family Victivallaceae; genus CALXXL01. Next base: position 8,063 of record CAZEHZ010000089.1, read on the forward strand.
TGCGTTTTTATAATTAAGATTTCCTGAAACCTATTGCAAAAATTCAGTTTGAATGCCTCATCTTTTGGCTTAAAGAAATTCTCAATTACTCTAAGTCCGTCCAGTATTTCATCTGAATATAGAGTGCCGTCCTTTTGCAATGTTTGTTTTTCTTTCAATACAATTTCGGACAATGTTCTATTGGACTTTTCGCGGGCTTCAAATTTTAGGGAAAATTGAGAGAGCAAGCTTGGCTTTAAGTGCGAAAGTAATAAAAAAATGGTTGTCAGGCGTTGTTGCCCATCAATCACCGAGTACAGGTTTGTGTCAACTTTGTCAACAATCAGGCTTCCAATATAATAGCGTCCATTTGAATCAGCAATGTCAGTAATAAGTTGTTCTATCTCATCTTTTCCCCAAGCATAACTTCTTTGGTAGATCGGTATGATATAGTTATTGCCCTTGAAAATTGTTGCCAAATTTAATTCTTCAGGCTGTACAAAATTTCCCATTAGTTATTCCCTCCAAAGATTTTTTTACGCAGGTCATCATAACGTATGGTTTTGTATTTCTGCAATGAAGTTTCTGGAATATGATCCAATATGATGGAATCCATTTCTGCGGGAGATTGAAGCGCATCTATTTCTTTGAATAAGTTTATGCCGCAGTTGGCCCGCTCGTGCCGCCCCAATGCATATTTGTCTATTGTTTCAGGATACACGGAATGCATGACAAGCCTCAGTGAATAGGCCCATTGGTAGAAAAAATCAATGCGTGGATCAGTCAGCTCGTCAAAATTAAATTTATCTACAAAAAAAATCAAGATATTAATAAAAAGATTTCTCACATAGGTGTTTCCTGAGCCATATGTAGAAATTTCGCTTTCAGAATATTTTGCCGCAATGCGAGACTTTACCTTCTCGCACAAATTATAATAGTAAAGCGTATATTGGAAAAACCTTTTCCCGGCAATTAGTGGCTGTGTTAATTGGAATTGAGCAATTTTTTTGCCATGACACAATTCATACATTCCTTCCGTATTAAAATGCTCAATGTACAAATTGGCGGCCTTGTGATATTGGGAAAAATGATATAAACTCTTTTGCGAAATGCCCTTAAATGTCTTTATTTTCTTAGAAGAATAGTATAGGCCACTTTCATTTTTATAATATCTTACAAGGGGGTATAGGTGGACTTCAAAGAAAATTGACAAGTTCTTTTGGTTTGTATTTTCCCAACCAGTAATTATCTTAATTTTGCTGTCCACAGAATCATCATTCATTTCCCGCAAGTGATATGATTTTAGCAAATCATGGGGAGCAAGAACCTTGCCGCGTGAATTTTGTGAATCAAAAAACTGAAATGCCTCTTGCTCGCTACGAGTTACAATCTTGACAAATGTACATTTGTCCAATACATAATCAATAAAAC
>CAZEHZ010000090.1:0-9257 GCA_964512385.1 uncultured Victivallaceae bacterium
CAATTTATCCATCATGCCGCACTCCAGTTTAGCGGTGGCATCCAGCAAAACCGGGGGGATATCCTGCATTCCCCGCCAGTTCATAGCGGCAAACGCCAATTCTTCCTGCAATGAAATACAGACTTTGCCAATATCTAAAGCCAAAAGTTTTTTACTCATTTTTTCCGCATTCTCCCGCATTCCCATTTGCGTTGCCGGGCGACTTCGTACAGTAAAATGGTGGTGGCGGTGGCGACATTTAAGGAGTCAATTTTACCCAGCATGGGGATTTGAACATTGATATCCGATTCGCTCAACCATTCATCCGACAATCCCACCTGTTCCGTACCGACCACAATGGCGATGCTTTGCGTCATATCGATATCGGTATAAACCGGTTCGGCATGAGGCGTGGCCGAGATTACTTTGATGTGATTCCGGCGGAGCCACGGCAGCACTTCCGCTGTTTCAGTAACGGCTAACGGCACCGAAAATAATGCTCCGGTGCTGGCCCGGATAACGTTCGGATTATAGATGTCGGTACGTTTATCGCAAATGATTAAACCGTCGGCGCCGGCGGCGTCGGCCGACCGCAGAATACTGCCTAAGTTGCCGGGCTTTTCCACCGCTTCGGCAATCAGATAGAACCCGTTCGGGAATAACGGCATATCGGCCAGCGTATGGCGATTCATCTGCATGGTGGCGATCAACCCCTCCGGGCGATCCCGGTAAGCGAGTTTATTCAGCAGAAAATCCGGCACTTCATACAAGGTTACTCCGTGTGCCGCCAAATTCTCCAACAGCGAGTGTTCGTTTACGCCTAAAAACTGTTCGGGGCAGAAGAAACACTCTTTTAAGGTTTGTCCATACTCTAAAGCCCGTGAAAGTTCCCGATAGCCCTCCAACAGCGTTAATCCGGTAGCGTCGCGGCCTTTCCGATCACGTAATTTCACGGCGTTTTTCACCGTATTGTTCTGAGTGCTGGTTATTTTTGTTACGTCCATAATTATATTATCCGATTAAAATTCTTCGTTTTATTTGCAAAAATTACTTGTCAGTGTATCTTATCTAAATAAGATATATATGACAATATAAACACAATTTGGCTTTTTTCAATATTTGAAGCGTGTGAAAGTTGCTTTTTTAGTCAATATAAAAGGGTTTTCGGGTAAAAAAATCGGTTGAAACGGGGTATTATATGAAAATTGCGGCGGTGATTTACAAATTTTTTCCGTATGGCGGAATTCAGTTGGATATGCTGCGCATTATTGAGGAGTGCAATAAGCGGGGGCACGAAGTGGCCGTTTTTACACATAAATGGGAGGGCGAATGCCCCGGTTATGTGAAGTTGCACCTTATCCCGTTGTCCGCCGCCGGGAACCACTCCCGAATGGCGGAGTTTGACCGCAAGGTAAATGCACTGTTGCCGGAGGAAGCGGCCGATGTGGTGTTCGGCGTAAACCGCATTTCCGGGCTGGACGCCTATTTTGCCGGCGATACCTGTTATACCGCTAAAGCCTTTGCCACCCGTTCGTGGCTGTATCGGCTGATGCCGCGGTATCGTACTTATCACCGGCTGGAAAAAGCGGTGTTTGCTCCAGAGGCCAACTGCAAAATTATGTTGCTGGTGCCGGGGCAGGAGGCGGAGTTTAAACAGTATTTTAATACTCCGGATGACCGGTTTATGCTGTTGCCGCCCGGTATCCCGGCGGATCGCTGCCGTACCGACAATGCCGGAGAGATTCGTAAACGGAAACGGGCGGAATTTAATCTGGCCAAAGATGATGTAATGTTACTGCAAATCGGTTCCGGTTTTATCACCAAAGGGGTGGAAAGGTCGATTCGGGCTTTGGCGGCGTTACCGTCGGCCTGGCGCGGTAAAACCCGTTTTTTGGTGGTGGGAGCGGATAATCCGGCTAAGTTTATTAAACTGGCCGAGAAACTTAATGTGGCCGATAAAGTGGAGTTTTTAGGCGGGCGTAACGACGTGCCGCAACTGTTGATGGCCGCCGACTTGATGCTGCATCCGGCGATAAATGACGCCACCGCCACGGTTTTGGCCGAGGCTATTGTGGCCGGGTTGCCGGTTATTTGCACGAAAGTATGCGGATTTTCAACTTTGATTAAACAGGCGAACTCCGGCATCGTGTTGCCGGAACCGTTTTGCCAGGCCGAGTTGAATCGGAATTTGGAGAAAGTGTTGGAGGCGCCGGGCATGTTGCAGGCGTATCAGGATAATGCGATAATGTATGCCGATAAAGCCGATTTTTTCCGTCGGCAGCAGGTGGCGGCGGATGCGCTGGAAGAGATTGCAAAAAGGAAGCAGAAGTAAATGAGGATTTTTCTGGACGAATTTTTCAGCCGTCGCTGGAATAAGAACAACGCATTTGCCGAGGTGGAAAAACTTGATGGTGAACTGTTCCGTAAGGTTAAAACCCGCCGGACGCTGAAGTTTGAACTTGACGGTAAAAGCTGGTTTTTAAAACATCACCGCGGCGTGGGGTGGGGCGAGATTTTGAAAAACTGGTGCAGTTTTAAACGCCCGGTGCTGGGAGCGTGTAACGAATATGACGCTATTCGTAAGTTGGAAGAGTTGAATATTCCCACCATGCACTGCGGCGCATTTGGCGAACAGGGCTGGAATCCGGCGGCAATGGAGTCGTTTATTATTACCGCCGATTTAGGCGAAAATCTCAGTTTGGAAGATTTGACCAAAACGTGGCCGGTTAAGCCGCCGGAACGCCGGTTTAAAACCGCACTGATTAAACGGGTGGCTGAAATCAGCGCCACATTGCATAAAAACGGCATCAATCATTGCGATTACTATTTGTGCCACTTTTTGCTGGTTAATCCGCAAATGGCCGACAGCAGTAATTTTTCATTGCATCTGATTGATTTGCACCGGGTTTGCATTCGGCGGCAAATCCCACGGCATTATCTGTTTAAAGATATGGGCGGGTTGTGGTTTTCCGCTATGGACATAAATTTAAGCCGTACCGATGTTATGCGCTTTATTCAATATTATTCCCAACGCAGCTGGCGGACGGAACTGGCGGAGAATTTACCGTTTTGGCAAAAAATTAATCAGGTGGCGGAGAAACTCTACATTAAGGATTTCGGCCGTTTGCCGCAACATTGTTTTAAGTGATTTATGAGAATAGAAAAAAAACGCACGTTAGAACCTACTCATTATGTGCCGCTGGAACGGCTGAGGCTGGAAATCAGCTATGACGGCGGCTGTTACTCCGGCTGGCAGATTCAACCGCATTGTAATACGGTACAGCAGGTTATGCAGGATACGCTGAGTCGCTTGTATGCCGGACTGCCGATTCATCTATTGGGGGCGAGCCGTACCGACGCCGGGGTGCATGCCTTAGGCTTTTCCGCCTCTTTTTTAACTCCGGAACGGCCATGTATTCCGCCGGAAAAACTACAGCAGATTTTAAACCGTTTACTGCCGGAGTCAATCCGGATTCGTAAGGTGGAGGTGGTGAATTTGTACTTTCATGCCCGCTATGATGCGGTGGGAAAGGCGTATACTTATGTGTTTAACCGGGGTACGGAAACGCCGTTCAGCAACCGATACAGCTGGAAGTGCCGTTATGAACTGGATTTTGATAAAATGAGTGAGGCGGCTCAAATTTTAGTCGGTACGCATGATTATTCCAGCTTTGTGGTGGAGCGACGCAATGTGGAGGACCCGGTGCGCACGATTTATTCCATAGAACGCAGTGATTTTGCCAATTATGTCTGTTTTACCTTTAAAGGCAACGGGTTCTTGTACAAGATGATTCGCTGTTTGACCGGGGCGATTGAGGCGGTGGGCTATGGGCGGATTCAAGTTGCGGATGTGGCCGAAATTCTGGCGGCTAAAAATCGGGATTTGGCGCCTGAAACCGCTCCGGCGCACGGTCTTTTTTTAATGAAAACATTTTTTAACCAGACCGACTTGCAGAAGTTTAAGCTGGAAAAAGTTCCGTTTTATTACTAATCTATTTTATGGAGTAACAATATATGAATTGGGAAAATCTTACCGCCGACGAATTTAAAAACGGCGTGTCCGCTTGTGATAAAGTTTGTGTAATTCCAATCGGGGTGTTGGAGCGGCACGGGTCGCATTTACCGCTGGGTACCGATGTTTTTACCGGGTGGCAGTTGGCGAATATGGCCGCAGAGGTGAGCGAGGTAATGGTGTTTCCGCAATACTATTTCGGGCAGATTCCGGAAGCTACTCATGAGGCCGGAACACTGTCTATTGATTTGGATTTAATGGTGCAGTTGCTGGATAATGTGTGTAAAGAGATACATCGCAACGGTTTTAATAAGATTATTCTGTTCAGTGCGCACGGCGGCAATACCTTCTGGCCGTTTTTTCTGGCCAAACAGTTGGAAAGCAGGCGGGATTACATGTGCTACTACTACTTTGCCTTAGGCGACGAACCGGCACGGCAGGTAATGCAGCAGGTGGCCGCCAGAACCGGCGGCTGGGGCGAACATGCCGGCGGCGATGAAACCGCCGTGGCGTTGCACTTATTCCCCCAACTGGTACAGCTGGATAAGGCGTTAAGTGAGGATAAGTGCCATCCATTAACCGCCCATAAAAACCATTTTTCCGGCAGTCATGTCCGCACGCCGATCGACTGGTATGCCGGGCATCCCACCCATGTGGACGGCTACTTTGGTTCAGTTACTCCGGCCGACGGAAAACTGATTTGCGATGCGATTGTAAGCGATTTTGCGGCAACCATTAAGAAAATTAAAACCGACAATTTGTCATTACCGTTAATGCAGGAATTTTATGGTCGCTCCGGCAAGTAAAGGCAAATCCGGCACCACGGCGGGGCGGCAACGCGCCGCTGCCGCAACTAATAGCGGAACGCCGCGTAAACGGCGGAGCAGTCGGAAAAAGAGTTCGCCGTGGTGGGGTAAACTGATAAAAATTCCGTTGCATTTCTGGCGGACGTCTATTCTGCTGGTATTGTTTCTGCTGGGTGGTTTTTTGTCGAATTTAGACCGGGCGGCGCACTATGTACAGCGGTTGAGTGCGTTGCGCAGTTTTATGCCGTCGGCGCTGGCGGAACTGGTGTTTCCGCCCGAATACCCGGACTTTGGACGGGCGGCGCAAAATCAGGTGATTTTCGGTACGGTAACAAGAGTTTTGGACGGCGATACGTTTGTTTTAAAAAGCGTCGGCGGGCAGGAGTATTCGTATAAAATCCGCATGTGGGGCATCGATACGCCGGAGTCCAAGCAGGAGTTCGGCGCCGAGGCAACGGCGGCTTTGACCGGCAAAATTTTAAACCGGGCGGTAAAAGTTACCGTAAAAGCCACCGATCGTTACTCCCGGCAGGTTTGTCAAGTTTTCGGCGATAATGATGAAGATATTAACTTATATATGGTAAAATACGGTTACGCCTGGCATTATATGGACACCGCGCCGGAGGCGGCTCATTTGGCCGATGCCGAGCGTGAGGCCAGAAGATTTAAACGTGGATTGTGGACGTATCCGAATCCGGTTCCGCCCTGGCAATATCGTAAAGATTGATGAAAGAAGGAGTGTTATGGAGATTGGTGAACGCTTAAAGCAGGTAAAGCTGGTTTGTCTGGATATGGATGGCACAATTTATAAAGGAAAAACGTTGTTTCCGGTTACTTTGCCGTTTCTTGAATTTTTGAAAAAGCACGGGATTCACTATGCATTTTTGTCGAATAATTCCTCCTACAGCATGAAGGAGTATGTGGAAAAGTTGGCTAAAATGGGCATTGCCGCCGTGCCGGAGGAGTTTTATACCTCCACCAATTTTACGATTGACTATCTAAAACAGCATCACCCGGAAATTAAGCGGCTCTATGCCTTGGCGGTGCCGGGCGTGCAGGAAGAGTTTGCCGCCGCCGGGTTTGAAATGGAGTCCGCCAATCCGCAGGCCGTGATTGTGGCGTTTGACCGTACGTTGACCTATGAGCGTTTATGCCGGGCGGCCTGGTTTATGAGCCGTGATGTACCGGTTTTTGCCACTCACCCCGATCCGTTCTGCCCCACCGACCAGGAGACGTTCCTGCCGGACTGCGGCAGTTTTATCGCCTGTCTGGAAACCGCCACTAAAAAGTCGATTAAAGTGCTGGGCAAGCCGGACCCGGAGATGTTGACTTTAGCCGCCAAAAGATTTAAGCTGACTTGCGCCGAAACGATGATGATTGGTGATCGTCTGTACACCGACGTGCGTTTAGGCTTGAACGCCGGAGCGGTGGCGGTGCAGGTCACTGACCATGCCGAACCGCACGGAGCGGAGTTCACTCCGGATATTTCGGTAGGCAATTTAGGCGATTTACAGCAGATTTGGGCAAAATATATTTAAATTTGATACTTTGGCTATTGAATTTTGTCAAAAGACGGCTATAATAATCATCAGAGAGCAGGTTAATCTCTGAACAATATATGCATCGGGGGCGCAAGCCCTTATCGTACTCAAGTTTTAGTAGAGTTATAATGCCTGCTCTCTCCTTTTTTAAAAATTTTAAACGTTATTATGGGGTAAATATGAGATTAAAAAACTTGTTTATAGGAGTAATAATAATGGTTTCAGCTTATATTTCGGCCGCAGAATTAAAGGTTCTGACCATCGGGAACAGCTTTGCCGACAGTGTTTTTGTATATTTACCCCAAATTGCCGCCGCCATGCCGGATTGCAAATTAGTGCTGGAGCGAGCCAATTTACCGGGATGTTCGTTAAAAAGACATTGGGAATTGGTGGAGAAATCGACGGCGGATGAAACAGTGAAACCGTATAACGGTAAATCACTTAAAGAGATTTTGCAGTCGGAAAAATGGGACTATGTTACCTTACAGCAGGCCAGCCCGTACAGTTGGCGTGAAGAGTCTTACCAACCGTATTTGAGTAATTTACTGGAGTTTGTCCATACCAATTCGCCCACAGCCGAGGTGGTGTTACAGCAGACCTGGAGCTATCGCTTTGATGATCCCCGTTTGGCGGAGTGGCAAATTACTCCGGAGCAAATGTATCAGAATATTTTGGCGTGTTATAATAAATTTGCCGCTGAACTCAAATTACGACAGATTCCGACCGGATATGCGGTTAATATGGCTCGTGAAACTCAAGACGTTAAATTTAAAGAGTATGATTTGGCGGCGGTGAACAGTTTACAGTATCCGGCGGAGCTGCCGGATCAAACCGGGTCGCTGGTGAACGGAATTTGGTGGGGGCAGGGCGATGACGGCAGTTTTTTACTGCGTCGAGACGCCTATCATTTGAATAAACGCGGTCAGTATTTGCAGGCGTGTTTGTGGTTTGAGTTTTTATTTAAAACTCCGGCCACCAAAATTGAGTTTGCACCGCCGGAAATAACGCCCGAAGACGCCGGATTTTTGCGTGAAACCGCACATCAGAGTTTGTTGGATTTTAAGCAGGTTAATCAATAAATATATGGAGCAAAACAATGAATAAGAAGTGTTTGGCCGTCGCCGCCGCTATGTGCGTCGCCGCAGGATTATGCGCCGCCGAGGTGAAATCCACCAAAATTGAAGATGTTGACCGTTATATGACTTATAAAGAGCCGGATACGGAAAATTTAATCTGGTTTAAACCCAGTATTGAAGAAAATGCGCCGTTTAAGTTAATCGGCTTTGCGTGGTATGGCCAAGACGGTGAATATTTTCGTTTACCCAAAGAACCCGGCGTTACTTTGCGGGACGGCGTAACCTATTTGGCTAAACATACCGCCGGCGGACAGGTGCGTTTCCGTACCAACAGCAATCGAGTGGTAGTGCGGGCCAAAACCCGCGGGTTTGGCGTAATGAATCATATGCCGCAAACCGGCTCCGGCGGTTTTGACCTGTATGTGGGCGACGGTACTAAGCAGAATTTTTGTGGTACCACCACTTACGGTTTAAATGAAACTGAATTTAAAAGCCAGCTTTTTGGCGCGGGAGATGGTAAGACCATGCACGATTTTACCCTGAATTTTCCACTTTATAACGGTGTGGAGTCGGTGGAAATCGGGATTGATAAAGATGCTCAATTAGAACAACCTTTGCCGTTCAGCGATGATCGTCCGGTGGTGATTTACGGTACCAGTATTACACAGGGCGGATGTGCGTCCCGTCCCGGAATGCTGTTCACCAACATTTTAAGCCGTCGGTTAAATGTACCGTTCATCAATCTTGGCTTTTCCGGCAACGGTTGCGGCGACCCGGAATTGGCGGAATTGATTTGTCAAATCCCCAACCCCCGGTTGATTATTCTGGACTATGAAGCCAACTCGCTGACGTTGGATATGAACACTACATTAGAGCCGTTTATGGATATCTTACGCAAGAATTTGCCGGATACTCCGATTTTGATTATGACCAGAGTCCGTTTTTCAGAAGAAGCCACTTTAAAGACCAACACCATGGCCGATGAACGCAGTAATGCCGCCGCCGTTCGCTTTCAACATCAGAAAAATGAGTATGACCGTTGGGTGAAAAAAGGCGATAAGCACATTTATTTCTTAGACGGCGGTACGTTGATGGGTGATGATTATGCGGACTGCTTTGTAGACGGGATTCATCCTACCGACTTAGGTTTTTACCGCATGGCCAATACGATGGAACCGGTATTAAAGCAGATTTTCGAACAGGAAAAATAAGATTTTCCGTTTTCTTAGTTACTTTGCCCGGTTAAAAACCACTGACCGGTCAAAGTAATTTTTTGTATTTCGCAATAAAAAGTGTTAATATTGAGCGCCGCCGGAATAAAGAGTCCAAGAAATTACAAAGCATTTCATAATCAGTCAAAAAACAACTATGCGCAAAATCACCGACATGACCTCATACGTCCAATAAGACTTTTTTCAGCGCTTTGTCGAGGTTTGTGATGTGTTCTTGGGTTTTGCGTTAGTCAGCAAACCCAGCAATCTGCCGATCAAATTCAGAAACTTCTTTTTTACCATAAACCACCTATTTTATTGAAGCATAATATAACTACAGTTTGTAGTTTACACAAAATTTTTTATAGACTTATTCACACCGCATCGCAACGTCTTTTGTGGACAATTTCAGCCAAAATTATTCTGCATGTTTGCTTGTGACCATGCGTAAAAATTTAACAAATGTTGTCTCTTTTTTTGCATGTTTTTTTCATTTCAATCATTGACGAACAAAAACTACTTTTTTTTTTCATATCTTGACTATTTATTTTATTTTAAATCATAAAATAACTTTATAGAATTAGTTTCACTGTATAGAATTTGTTTTGTTGTTTGATAATAATGTACCGCAG
>CAZEHZ010000091.1:0-9239 GCA_964512385.1 uncultured Victivallaceae bacterium
GAGTAATAAAAATAATCACAGTCGAGAATATAATTATGAGTTTGATTTTAGGTATAGAATCCAGTTGCGACGAAACTGCCGTGGCGGTGGTGGAGAACGGATATAACGTAATCGGTAATGCGGTGGCGACTCAGATTGCCAAGCATGCCGTGCATGGCGGTGTAGTGCCGGAATTGGCGGCTCGTGAACACTTGACCGCTTTGGATATTGTGCTGAAAGACGCTTTGACTCAGGCAAACTGCACTTTAAAAGATATTAACGGCATTGCGGTTACGCAGGGGCCCGGTTTGATTCCGGCGTTGCTGGTGGGGATAAATTTTGCCAAAGGGCTGGCAATCAATGCCCGGCGGCCGCTAATGGGAATGAATCACTTTTTAGCACACATTTACGGAGCGTTTCTGGAAAACGGGCAGGGCGTGCTGGAAGATTCAAACAGCTATCCCTTGCTGGCACTGGTGGTTTCCGGCGGGCATACCTCTTTATTGCTGATTACGGAAGACGGCACGGCCACGCATTTAGGCTGTACGATAGATGACGCCGCCGGCGAAGCCCTGGACAAGGCGGCCAAACTGTTGCATTTGCCGTATCCGGGCGGGCCGTCCATTCAAAAAGCGGCGGCGAATGGCGACGGCAACCGTTTTCATTTTCCCCGTCCGTTGACCGGCAGTGCCGGAAAAGCGTTGCCGGAGGAACATAAGTTTAACTTTAGTTTCAGCGGTATAAAAACGGCGTTGCTGTATCATGTGGAGCGGGTTATGGCGGAAGATGGCGAGATTTCGGAAACCATGCTTCAGGATACCGCCGCCTCGTTTCAGGAAGCGGTGGTGGATGTTTTGGCTAAAAAGACGATGCTGGCCATCAAAACCTTTAAGCCCCGTACCGTGGTGGCGGCGGGCGGCGTAGCGTGTAACTCGTTACTGCGGGAACGGTTGATGCAGATTGTGCCGAAAAACATCAATTTGCGTTTGGCGGAGCGTAAATATTGTACCGACAATGCCGCCATGGTGGGCGGTTTAGGCTATCATTATTATCGGAAAGGTCTGTTCAGCGATTTGAATTTTGACGCTTTTGCCCGTTTACCCCAAATCACCAAAGTAGTTTTTACCAATTAGAAGACAGGGATTAGTATTATGGATTATAAAGTTGAATTAACCAAAATGGGCGAAAAGGCCCGCAATGCGGCGTTATGCTTAGGGGCGATGAGCACCGAGGCCAAAAAACTCTGTTTGCAGAAAATGGCCGATGCGCTGGAGTTACACGCCGCCGAAATTATTGCGGCTAATGAACTGGATATGGCGGCCGGCCGGGAACGGGGATTGTCCGACGCCATGCTGGATCGCTTGATGTTGAATGAAGACCGTATTCACGGCATGGCCGAAGGGTTGCGGCAGGTGGCGGAACAGGAAGAGGTGGTGGGCAAGGTGTTGTCCTCCAAAATGCGTCCGAACGGCTTACGGATTGATAAAGTGTCGGTGCCGATCGGGGTAATCGGGATTATTTACGAGTCCCGCCCTAACGTTACTTCGGATGCGGCGGGGATTTGTCTGAAGGCCGGGAATGTGGTGATTTTACGGGGCGGCAGCGAGGCGTTTAATTCCAACTCCGCCATTGCCAAGTGTATGAATGCCGCCGGAGTCGCCGCCGGACTGCCGGATGGTGCGGTGCAGTTGTTGCCGTGGACCAGCCACGATGCCGTAAATGTAATGCTGAAAATGGATGAGTATATCGACTTGATTATTCCCCGTGGCGGCGAACGTTTGATTCGGGCGGTAATGGCCGAATCCACCATTCCGGTGATTAAGCATTATAAAGGCGTTTGCCATATCTATGTGGATGAAGTGTGCAATCAGGAACAGGCGTTAAAGATTATTGAAAATGCCAAGTGCCAACGCCCCGGCGTATGCAATGCGGTGGAAACCGTGTTGATTAACGCTGAAATCGCTCCGGAATTTGCGCCGAAATTATATGCGTTTTTAAGTCAGAAAGGCGTAACCATGCATGGCGATGCCGAATTTAATCACTTGACCGGTAATAAGATAACGGTTACAGAGCAGGAGCTGTATAATGAGTATTTGTCGCTGAATGTATCGGTTAAAATTGTGGCCGATGTCAAGCAGGCGGTGGCGCATATTAACCAGTACGGTTCCGGCCACAGCGAAGCGATATTGTCTGACCAGTCCGAAAATGTGCGGTACTTTTTTGCGATGGCCGACGCCTCGACTTTGTATCATAACGCCTCCACCCGGTTTACCGACGGCGGCGAATTCGGCATGGGGGCGGAGATCGGAATTTCCACCGATAAACTCCATGCCCGCGGGCCGATGGGCGTGGCGGAGCTGACCTCCACCAAATATTTGGTGTACGGCAACGGGCAGACACGCTGATGACGGAACTGGAAAACAAATTGGCGGAGTCCCGCCGGATGCGTCGCAAGGCCGGCTTTATGCTGACCATTGCGGCTTTTGCCGTTCTGGTGGCCTATCTGCACCGCATGACCCCCACTTTTACGGTGGCGGAACTGCCGGCGGCGGAGTGGCATAAGGCTTTAATGCTGTTGCTGGAACGTGGGTTAAGCAGTGTAAAACTGTTTGCCTGGGCGTTGCCTACGGTGTTGGCCGGCGTGGTGATTGTGTGGTGCGTCTGGTTTGTGGCGGCTAAAAAAAGTGTGTACTGGGGGCTGTTTTCCGGCGTTTGGATGCTGGGATGTTACGGCTTTTTGACTCAGGTTCGGCAGTGCAGTACCGATATTTTGTATTTGGCGGCGGCCATGATGGTGATTACCGTATTGAGTTTTTCACCGGCTAAGCAACATAAATCGGCGTTGCTGTTATGGTTGCCGGTATGGGCGATTTGCGGCTGGGAGAAACTGGGGGACTTCAGCCATATCATGAGCGGCTGGTGGTTTTATTCGGCATTATTGCCGTTAAGTATTCTGGCGGCGTTGGCGGTGATTAAGGCGGAGGTCTTCTGTAAAAAACCGCACTGGCGCAGTTTATTGTTCGGAGCAACGGTATTATTGCTGATGGCGCCGGAACGGGTAATGTTGTTTTCGCTGCCGCTGGCGGCGTGGACATTGGGATATTTCTTCAGTAATCCGTATGGGCAGATAAAACTTTATAAGCCGCGGCGAATATTAAGCCGGATATTGAGTGTGGCTCCGGCGGGGGGAATGGTTTTAATCGGCTTGACTTTTCTGGAGTGCCGCAACAGTATGCCCGGTTATCAAATGCCGCTGGTGATGCCGCTGATGTTATTGGCGGTAATGCAGATCGGCGTGTATGCCGCCCGCAGTTTAAAGTTTAATTATCGGCAAACGGCCATCATCGGCGTGGCGGCCTTAACCGTGGCGGTGCTGACGATTATGGTGTGGGAGCCGTATAAGCAGTATCAGTTTTTTGTAAAAAATCCTCCTAATAGTGCAACTGTGGACGTTAAATGAAGAAGGCCTGTATTGTAACATTAGGGTGTCGTCTGAATCAGGCCGACGCCGCTTTAATTACCGATCGCTTACAGCGCAGCGGTTATACGCTGGTGGAACCCGGAGAGCCGGAGGTGGAGCTGGTGGTGATTAACAGTTGTGCCGTAACCGCCGCCGCCGGCAGTAAGAGTCGGCAGGCGGTAACCAAATGGCGCAAATGCTATCCGTCGGCCCGCATTGTGGCCACCGGGTGTGCGGTGGAGGCCGACTTTGACGCCTGGCAACAGAATAAAGCGTGCGATTTAGTGTTGACCAATGTGGACAAACGCAGTATCGAAAAGTTGTTGCCGCCGAAAAAAGCGCATTTAAGCATAGCGGAAATCGCCGATACTTTTCATGAAAATGCAGTAGGTTGCTTTCCGTTCCGTCATCGGGCGTTGGTAAAAATACAGGAGGGGTGCAATAATTTTTGCAGTTACTGTATTGTGCCGTACACCAGAGGGCCGGAACGCAGCCGGGCGGTGGACGAGGTTATTCAGGAGTGCCAAAAACTGATTGCCGCCGGCGTGCCGGAAATTGTGCTGACCGGCGTAAATACTTGCGCCTACCATGATTCCGGCTATGATTTGGGCAAACTGGTGAAGGCCGTTTGTGCCGAACCGGGCGATTTTCGGATTCGGTTAAGTTCAACAGAACCGCACTTTAATAATCTAAAGTTATTGGAGTCTTTGGCGGATTGCGGCGAAAAAATCTGCCGTTTTCTGCATTTGTCGCTTCAGTACGGCAGTAACCGTATTCTGCAGGCGATGAAACGCAAATATACTACGGCGGAGTTTGCGGAATTTGCGGCGGAGGCTCGCCAAATTTGGCCGCAACTGCATTTGGGAACCGATGTTATTGTGGGATTTCCGGGTGAAACGGAATCGGATTTTGCCGAATGTAAAGATTTTGTAGCGGCCATGCAGTTTGCCAATGTGCATTTGTTTAATTACTCGCCCCGGCCGGGAACTCCGGCGGCCACATTCCCGAATCAAGTATCCGGCGTGGTGGCTAAGCAACGGCACGAAGCGTTGCAGATGATGGCGAATGCGGCGGCGGCGGATTTTAGAGCCAAACAGCTTGGCACGGTGTTGCCGGTGATTTTTGAAGAGGAAAAACAAGGTCAACTGCACGGCTGGAGCGATAATTATTTGGCCGTCAGTGTTCCAAAGGGCAGTTTTGAAATTGGAAAAATTGTAAATATAACACTTGATAAATAAGGATTAAAACATTATGAGAGCGGTGATTTCTGTAATTGGTAAAGACTCCGTAGGGATTATTGCCAAAGTAAGTAACGGTTGTGCTGAATACGGGGCAAATATTCTGGATATTTCGCAAACCGTGCTGAAAGACTATTTTACCATGATTATGATTGCGGATATCGACCATATAAAGGTGGAATTTAACGATTTTGTGGACTATATGGCCAAATTAGGGCAGGAAAACAACTTGGATATTCACGCCATGCATGAAGATATTTTTAATTCAATGCACAAGATTTAACGCAGGGAGCCGGGCAATATTATGTTGGCAATGGAAGATATTTTAGAAACATTGAATATGATCCATGAGGAGTGTCTGGATATCAGAACAATCACCATGGGGATTTCTCTATTTGACTGCCGCAGTGAAGATCCCAAGCGGTTGGCGGTAAATATTTATGATAAAATCATGTCGTCGGCCCATAAACTGGTGTCTACCGGGGCGGATATTGAGAAAAAATACGGGATTCCGATTATTCATAAGCGGGTGTCGGTAACGCCGATCGGGTTGCTGGCCGGTAATATGGGGCGGGACGGGGCGGTAAATATCGCCAGAATAATGGATAAAGCCGCCGCCGAATTGGGCATCAATTTTATCGGCGGGTACAGTGCTTTGGTGCAGAAAGGTTTTACTAACGGGGCCAAAACTTTAATTGAGTCGATTCCGGAGGCGTTGGCCGCTACGGAACGGGTCTGCTCGTCGGTAAACGTGGCCTCCACCAAAGCCGGAATCAATATGGATGCCGTAGCTCAGATGGGGCGGGTGATTAAAGAGACCGCGTATTTAACCCGTGATAAAGGGTCTATCGGTTGTGCCAAACTGGTGGTGTTTGCCAATGCACCGGAGGATAACCCGTTTATGGCCGGGGCTTTCCACGGCATCGGCGAGCCGGAAACGGTAATCAATGTGGGGGTGTCCGGGCCGGGTGTGGTGGCGTCGGCCATTCGTCGGGCGGGGAACTGCAATTTGTCTGAACTGGCGGAAATTATTAAGAAAACGGCGTTTAAAATTACCAGAGTCGGGCAGTTGGTGGCCAAGGAAGCATCGGAACGGCTGAATGTGCCGTTCGGGATTGTGGATTTATCGCTGGCGCCGACTCCGGCGATCGGCGACTCGGTGGCGTATATTTTAGAGTCGATGGGGCTGGAAAAATGCGGTTGTCCGGGTACGACGGCGGCGTTGGCCATGCTGAACGATGCGGTGAAAAAGGGCGGCGTAATGGCGTCGTCGCAAGTGGGCGGATTGTCCGGCGCCTTTATCCCGGTTTCGGAAGACGCCGGCATGATTGAAGCGGTAAAAGCCAATATGTTGACCATTGAAAAACTGGAAGCGATGACGGCGGTTTGCTCGGTGGGGCTGGATATGATTGCGATTCCGGGCGATACTCCGGCGGAGGTAATCTCCGGAATTATTGCCGACGAAATCGCCATCGGCGTGGTGAATACCAAAACCACCGCCGCCAGACTGATTCCGGCCTTAGGGTATAAAGTCGGCGATATCGTCAGTTTTGGCGGCTTATTGGGCGAAGCTCCGGTAATGCCGGTAAAAACCGCGAGTCCGGCACAGTTTATTTGGCGCGGCGGCCGGATTCCGGCTCCGATTCACAGCTTAAAAAATTAGGGTGAAAATCAGTAATGGAAAAAGAACTTCAGCAGTTGTTAAGTCAGCTTACGTTAGATGAAAAAATAAAACTTTGCCACGGCGAAAGTTGTACGCAAATCGCCGGGATTCCCCGGTTGAATATTAAGCCGTTTGTTATGAATGACGGGCCGCAGGGCGTGCGGATGGAAGACGGCCGCACCGCTACGGCATTACCGTGCGGCTTGGCTTTGGCGGCGGCGTTTTCGCCGGAATTGGCTTACGAGTACGGTGCATTGATTGCCAGAGAGTGTAATTTTAACCGGATTAACGCTATTTTAGGGCCGGGATTTAATTTGATGCGTACCCCGATGAACGGCCGAAACTTTGAATATTTTGGCGAAGACCCGGTGTTGGCCGGAACCATTGCCGCCGGATATATTAAGGGGTGTCAGGCCGAAAAAGTGGCGGCGGTGCCGAAACATTTGGCGTTGAATAATCAGGAAATCTGCCGCACCACCGGCGACTCGATTTGCGATTTGCGTACTTTGCGGGAACTGTATTTACGGGCGTTTGAAATTGTGGTGGAACAAGCTCAGCCATGGATGATGATGAGCAGCTACAATAAGATTAACGGCACGTATGCGTCGGCGCACGAATATGTGCAGAATACCGTAATGAAGCAGGAGGTCGGGTTTGACGGTGTCATGGTGTCGGACTGGGGCGGGTTGCATGACGTGGCCGCCGCAGTAAAATATGGTACCGACTTGGAAATGGGTTCACAGCATTTTGCCGCCGAACTGAAAGAATTGATTAGCAACGGTACTTTGCCGGAAGCGTTGCTGGATAAAATGGTAATTCGTATATTGCGGCTGTTATGGCGTAGTGGCTGTATTCCGCATAGCGATTTTACTGCGGGTAAGGCCGAAAGCGAAACCCCGGAACATCGACAGTTGGCCAAAAAAATTGCGGCCGCCGGCACGGTTTTATTAAAGAACGATGCCAGAATTTTGCCGTTGAAGCTTAATAAGTTAAAGCGGATTTTAGTCACTGGCCCGAATGCGGATTATTTGCATTCGATGGGCGGTCTGGAAAATTGCGGCGGTTCGGGTGCTGTGCATCCGGAATATGAGATTACGCCGTTGGTCGGCATCCGAGAAGCGTGCGGCGAACAGGTGGAAGTTGTTTATACGCCGGGAGTTTTGTTTGAAGATAGTGAAAAAATTTCGGATGCCATGTTGCATTCTCCCGATGGCGGGCAGGGGGTAAAAGCTACCTATTTTGACGGCGACAACTTTAATGGCCAGCCGTTTTTAACCCGTTGCGAAGCATCGTTAAATGCTCAATGGGGCGTATTTTTAGCCGCCGGGCGGAAGAATGACGATGCGTTGAATACTCGCTTATTCAGCGTGCGTTTAGAGGCCGATATCGTGCCGGAAGAGTCCGCCATAGTTTATTTAACCTTTAACACCGCCCGTCTTTATGGCCGGGTGCTGTTAGACGGTAAAGAGATTTTAAGCAATAAAATTTGTCATCCATACCCGGAACAAGGCGGCGTTAATTTGCCGTTTGAAGCCGGAAAAAGCTATCGGATTACGGTGGAAATGACTCGTTTTGTGGACGATTTTGCCGAATTCCGGTTATTATGGTGCAAACCGTGGCAAAAACAGGTGGCTCAAGCGGTTGAGTTGGCTAAAACCGCCGATTGCGTGCTGTTTTTCGGCGGCCGCACCCATCGCTATGATCGTGAAGCCATTGGCTGGGGCGACGTGCCGAATGCCGATATCGGCACTTGGGACTTGCCGGCGCATCAAAACGAGTTGCTGGCGGCGTTATGTGCCGAAGCCACACCGGTAATCGGTTGTTTTACCGCCGGAGCCGCATTCAATGTGCAGCCGTGGATAAATGATATTTCCGCCATGCTGCATACGTTTTACGGCGGCATGGAGGCCGGGCGGGCAGTGGCCGGAGTGTTACTGGGGAGTCTGCCTCCGCAGGGACGGTTGCCGTTTACCTGGGGCAAAAATTACCTGGATTACAGTTGCCATGCCAACGGTTGTTATCCCGGTGTGCGTGGAGAAGACAATCCGCATACGGTTTATAAAGAGGGATTGTATATCGGTTATCGCTATTTTGACCATGCCGGAATTACACCGCAGTTTCCGTTTGGCTTCGGGTTGAGTTATACCGCCAAACCGGAGTGGCGTTTAGTAAACGTTCAGGTGAATACCAGCGGGACGCTGCCTAAAATTAAAGCCGAAATTACCGTAACCAACCACTCGAATCAAGCTGTGAACGATGTAGTTCAAATCTATATCCGTCGTCCGCAGGATACGGTGGAACGCCCGGCAAAAGTTTTGGCGGCGTGGCAACGCATGGCGTTGAATCCGGCGGAAACTAAAACTTTTAATGTGGAGTTAGACGGTCGGGAAGCCGCATATTATGATATTGAACAAGCGCAATGGGTAGTTCCGGCGGGCGAATATGCGATTTTACTGGCAAGCGATGCAAATTGTATAGTTGACCAACAAGGTTTTCAACTGTAAAGACCAATTGTAAAAATTGAGAAGAGAAGAATCGCCATTATTCGGCGATTATTCTCTATATTTATAATGCCAAAGATGATTTTTGATTATTAACCACATAACCGGTTTGGCGTTATCGCCTAAATGGTTTGCGGTTATATGGTTAAAAATGGTACCCGAGGGCGGAATTGAACCGCCGACCAAAAGTTTAGGAAACTTCTGCTCTATCCACTGAGCTACCCGGGCCAATGGGCATAACTATAATTTTAAACTGAACTTATAACGCTTACAGATTATGGCAAGTAAGCAGATAAACAACGTTACTCCAAGGCCAACAGACATTGAGGTCCACATATTAAAATATTCGGGATTTACACGCACGTTTAAGAGTCCGGTGGTGTTTAACAGCGCAAATA
>CAZEHZ010000092.1:0-9225 GCA_964512385.1 uncultured Victivallaceae bacterium
AGGCGGGCAGAAAATTTTTCTGGAAGATGTAATGTTCTATTATGATTTCTGCAAAAAAAATAATCTGACCATGATGATGTGGCAGGACATGTTCCATATCTACCCAGACAGCGATTTGGCAAACGGCGTAAGTTATTTTGATTTGCATAAGGTGATTAACGAAAAACTGCCGCACGATATTGAAATTTGCTATTGGGACTACTCCCCGAATATTCCTAAAAACAATATCCGGCTGTTAAAGGAGATGGGCTTTCCGTTAATCGGCTGCACATGGTATGATGAAGAGAACATCAGTCGGTTCACCTCTTTCATGGCCGAGGAAAATTTGCCCGCCATGATGGTAACTACATGGGCCGGTTATACCAACAGTTATGTTATGTATGAGCGGGATTTTGCTCAGGCCGCCTGTTACTTTAAAAACGGCAGCTGGTTTTGGAACCCCGGCGAAGAAAATAATCAGTACAGTGCCGGAAAACGGTTGTATGATATTTTACGCCCCGCCCCCCTGCTCCATTCCGGCTCCGGCCGTATGATTGATATCGCCGCCGTCGCCAATCTGCCGATGAAGGACGATGCACCACTTAACATGGGCATTCTGGGCAAGCACAGCGGTAAAGGCGGCATGGCCGATTTTATCCTGCCGAAAAAAGCCGGCACCGCTTATGCCGTGGCGATGAAATCCAGCTTAAATCCTGATTTACCGGCCGATGCCGTAACCGTGCCATTAAGCGGAAAAGCCGCCAAAATTTATGTCTTGCACGCCATGCAGCGTAAAGAAGCCGGCGATGTTCCCCGCAACGCCGTAATTGCCAACTATACAATTACCTATCAAAACGGCGATAAGTTGACCTTCCCGGTCGTTTATGGTAAGGATATTGCCCGGCCGCAGGATGACTACACTCTGCAAATGCCGCCCGGCAGTGCCGTAAGCTGGCCGGACGGTTTCCGGGAACGCAAAATGTGGATTATGACCATTGATAATCCCCGGCCGGAAGCGGAATTATCCGGCATCAGTGTACAGAACCATGAAGAATACCCGTTCTACTGGTTCGGTTTAAGTTTACAGGATTAAACCTATAACGGCGAAGCACGTTTTTACGACGGCTTCGCCGTTTTTTATTACAACAAAATAATAGAAAAAGGTTGTCTATTCGCTTTTTTATGCTAAATTATTATGAAATATTAATAATAAGCGGGATGAACAGGGTTTATGGAAATACAAAATGCGTCGGAAAAACAACCGTCGGTTCTGCGCAAATACGGAGTTATGCTGATAAAAATTTTATTGGCCGGCGGCATTGTCTTCTGGCTGATAAAAAGTAATTACAGTAACTTTAAGCGCGGGCTGGAAGTATTTAACTATTATTGGCTTATTCCGGCGTTCGGGGCATATTTTTCGCACATGTTCTTTGCGGGCTGGCGTTGGTACGAACTGGCCAAGATTCTGAAAATTGATTTGTCGATGAATGAGGCGGTAGCGGTTACTTTTCAAAGCTACTTCTGGTCGCTGGTCATTCCGGGGGGAGCCATTGGCGGCGATGTGGCACGAGTGGCAATTATCACCCGCCGTCAACCGCCCGGCAGTAAGGCCGAAGGCGTGCTGACGATTCTAATGGACCGGATTGTGGGCATGGTGGCGTTATTCGTGCTTACTTTGGTGCTGATTGCAATTTCCATACCGCAGTTAATGCGGGTAACCAATGTGGGTGGAATTGCCCTGAACGACCATGTGAAAATTTTGATTATCATCGGATTGGTGCTTTTATGCCTAAGCGGAATTGCGGCGATGCTGGCGTTGTTTTTTCATCGGCAGTTATGTAAAATAAAACTGTTTGACTATCTGTTTAAACTTGGCGACCGCTATTCGCACGGCATGGTGGAACGCCTGAAGTCAGCCATTGATTTATATGCTAAAAGCTGGCGTTCTCTGGCCTGGCTTACCGTGGTAAGCGTGTTCACCATTCATATCATGACGGTAATTGCCGTATTGTTTATGGTCTATGGGCTGGATATCAACCCGATTCCGAAAGTCGCCATTCTGACGGCGGTAACTATTGGTAATATTGTGGGTTTGATTCCTTTGACGTTATCGGGCATCGGCCTGCGCGACGTAGTGATTTTAGCTTTATTGCAAGCCACAAATATGAGCGGTAATATTGTAATTGTGCCGGTAATGTATACCATGTTAATCGTGGTGGCTAATTTGTGCTGTTCGGGATTCTTCATATTTGGTTCAACCGAAAAGAAATCAGGAGAGTACGACAAATGAGTCCGGTTTTAACGCCTCCGCCATTAAAGCCGTCGCAGCTGGAAATGAATTTGACGCCGGGACGCAATACCCTGAAATATAACTTGGAAAACGGCGTTTTTACCGTTTTTATCGAACACGACTCGCCGGGTGGAGATGTGCCGCCGGAAACCGCCGGCCAACGGTTGACTTTGCTGGATGAAGCCGTAGCCGCTAATAAGGGACTGCCGATGGCTTTGGCCATTACCGACCGTTATCAGTTTGCAAATTCGCATCGGGCCGCCGAATATGCCGGAGCCCTTCCCCCGGAACGCCGGAACGCCCACCTGATTTATTTGAGCGGGCGTGATACCGGCTATGCCCGCATGCTGGAAATGCTTCAGCTCTGCCGCAATGCCGGCTTAACCAACGTAATCCCGGTAAGTGGAGACGCTTTAAGCTCCGGCGGCAAAGGCGTATATACCGAAGATGTAAATGTTTTACATAAAATACAGCAGGATTTTGCCGAAAACTTTTATCCGGGCGCCGTGGTAAATCCGTTTAAGTATCGGGCCGATACGCAATTTTCTCAACTGTTCAAATTGGTGAAAAAACTGCATAACGGTGCAAAATTCATTGTTACTCAAGCGGGTTGGGACATGCGGAAACTGCAGTCGCTAAAATGGTATCTGGCGCATCGCGGCTTAGAGTATCCGGTTGTGGCACGATTAATTCTACTGACGCCGGATAAATTGGAAAAGATTCAACAGAACAAGGTTCCGGGCATTGCGGTGTCGCCGGATTTTGAGAACATTCTGGCACGGGAGCTGGCGTTTTCGGCCAAACAGTTTGAGTCGGCACAATGGCGGCGGCTGGAACTGCAGGTGGCGGGGTGTCGTTTGCTGGGCTTTTCCGGTGTGCAGATTTCCGGATTAGACACTCCGGACAGAATCCGTTTGGCCGGAATGCGCCTGCGGGCGGCGTTGCGGGAGTTCACCACTTTTGAACAATGGGTGGAAGAGTATCACAGTTATCAGGCAAGAGCGGAGATGGCACCGGCTCCGCAGGCATTTATATTGTTTAACGGCCTGCTGAAACATCAGTATTATGACAATTCGGTAACCTTTGCACATGGTACAGCGGCCATAAGTAAAGTATCTGCCACCGGAAAAGCGCTGTATCAGCTTAGGAAAACCATATTTTCCGGCGTGGGCAACGTACCGGGCTGTCGGCAGATTCTGAAAAAGCTGTTGCTTAACTGTAACGGTTGCGGCCGGTGTTCATTGGAAAATACGGAGTTCTTATGTTTGCAAAAATGCCCGAAAAAGCTGTTGAACGGGCCTTGCGGCAACGCCCGCTTTAATGGGGAATGTGAACTTGGCGGCCATATCTGCGTATTTAACCAACTTATTGCCTTGGCCGAATGGCATGACCGACTGGATACACTGGAAGAGGATTATCAGCCCAATCCGGCGGAATAATCAGGTTAATATGTTGCAATCACGGCGTTTCAATGCTATATTATTATGATAATATCAGGCATTAACTTTTTTCAGGAGACAGAAAAATGGCAAAAGGAACGTTGGTTCAGAAGATTATTGATTCCCACTTTATTTCCGGCGGCAAAAACCCCGGTGATGTTGTAGCTATAAAAATTGATCAGACATTGACTCAGGACGCAACCGGAACGATGGCGTATCTGGAGCTGGAAGCCATGCAGCAACCTAAGGTTGCCACTGAATTATCGCTCTCTTATGTTGACCACAATATGATGCAGAACGGGCCGGAAAATCGTAACGACCATCTGTATTTACAGAGTGTAGCCGCCAGCAAAGGCGTGTTATTCTCACCGCCGGGCAACGGTATTTGTCATCAGGTTCATCTGGAACGCTTTGGCGTACCGGGTAAAACGTTGCTGGGGTCAGATTCTCACACTCCCACCGGCGGCGGCATCGGCATGATGGCGATCGGTGCCGGCGGCTTGGATGTGGCCAGAGCTATGGCCGGCAAGCCGTTCCGCATGATCTATCCCAAAGTTATCGGGGTAAAATTGACTAATTCGTTACCGGACTGGTGTGCGGCTAAAGACGTTATTTTAACCTTGTTGAGCATTTTAAGCACTAAAGGCAATGTGGGCTGTATGGTGGAATATTTTGGCGACGGCGTAAAAAGTTTGTCGGTTCCCCAGCGTGCCACCATTACTAATATGGGGGCGGAACTCGGCGTTACCACTTCGGTATTTCCGTCCGACGACCGCACTCAGCAGTTCTTGGCCGCCCAGAACCGGGCGAACAGTTTTGTTGCCTTGGCCGCCGATGCCGATGCGGAATATGACCGGGTAATCGAGATTGATTTAGCCAAAGTAGTGCCGTTGGCGGCCTGCCCGTCCAGCCCGGACAATATCAAAACAATTGCGGAGTTAAGCGATGTAAAAGTGGGGCAGGTAATCATTGGTTCCTGCACCAACAGTTCTTATCGTGATTTGGCGATGGTGGCTACGGTGTTGAAAAATCGCAAGGTTGCGTCAGATGTAACTTTGTCGATTGCGCCCGGCAGTCGCCAAGTGCTGGAAATGATTGCCCGTAACGGTATGCTGGCCGACATGATTGCCGCCGGCGCCCGTATTCTGGAAACGGGTTGCGGCGCCTGTATCGGCCAGGGGCAAAGCCCCGCCAACGGCACGGTGTCGGTAAGAACATTTAACCGTAACTTTGCCGGGCGTACCGGTACCAAGGGCGATCAGGCGTATTTGGTCAGCCCGGAAACGGCGGTGGCGGCGGCCTTATACGGTAAATTTGTCGATCCGCGTTCGCTGACCGTTGCTTACCCGGAAATTGCTGATTTGGAGCAGTTTTTGATTAATGACAATATGTTTATCGCACCGCCGTCCGACGGCGGCAAGGTGGAAATTATTCGTAAAGAAACTATCGGTCAACCGCCGTTGAATAAGCCCTTGCCGGATCAGATTGACGGCAGTGTGGTGATAAAAGTCGGCGACAAAATTACCACCGACCATATCAGTCCGGCGGGCATACATTTAAAACTGCGCAGTAATATTCCCGCTTACAGTCAGGTGGTGTTTGAATGCTTTACCGAACCGGGAAAACCGAGTTTTGCCCAGCGTGCCGCCAGTGTGCGGGACAGCGGCAAACACGGTATTATTGTGGGGCGTGAAAGTTATGGGCAGGGTTCCAGCCGGGAACATGCGGCAATTTGTCCGATGTACTTGGGAATCAAAGCGGTAATAGCGGTTACGATTGAACGTATTCATCGTGCCAATCTGATAAACTTTGGTATTATGCCGTTACAGTTTATCAATGCGGCGGATTACGATTTAATTAACGAAGGCAGTGTAATTACCATTGACAACTGCCGTGAACAGTTAAGCAAAGGCGGCGTAATTGTTGCCAAAATTGACGGAAAAACGGAAATTCAACTGCAGGGCCCGACCTCGGAAGAGGACATTGCCATTATTTTGGCCGGCGGCATGTTGAATATGTAATAAAATAATGACGGCATTGCAAAATCAACTGCCCGAACCTTGGCGGGAACAGCTTGAACAGCTGTTACCGTTAGGGCATCTGGAGAAGATAGCGGCATTTCTGCAGGCGGAAAAAGCGGCAGGCAAAACAATTTTCCCGCCGGAAGAGTGTCGCTTTGCCGCCTTGCATGCCGTAGCCCCACACCAGATAAAAGTGGTGATTCTGGGGCAGGATCCTTATCACGATGAACATCAGGCGCACGGGTTGGCGTTCTCGGTGCCGGACGGCGTAAAACCGCCGCCTTCGCTAAAGAACATCTTTAAAGAGTTAAACGATGATTTGCAGATTTTACCGCCGCAAAACGGTAATTTAAGCAAATGGGCGGCTCAAGGCGTGCTGTTATTGAACACCGTGCTTACGGTGGCGGCGCATCAACCGTTATCGCACCGCAAACTCGGCTGGGAAGAGTTTACTGATGCCGTGATAAAAATTGCGGCGGCGCAAACGCAGAAAAAAGTGTTCGTCCTGTGGGGTGCTCCGGCGCAAAGCAAACGGGGATTTATTGATGAAAAGCGGGATTTGGTTTTAGCGTCGGCACATCCGTCGCCGTTATCGGCCTATCGTGGATTTTTCGGCAGTCGGCCATTTTCGCAGGCCAACCGGTTTTTGACGGCGCACGGCGTCTCCGCCATTGACTGGAGTCTGGCGGAAAGTGATAATTTAAAATTGGAGTTTAAATAGAATATGGAAAACTTTGCCTCGCTGGTGGCCATGAGCGTAATCCATACGGCGGAACATGACGGTTATTTAACCGGGCCGCTAACGGTGTTGGAAGCTCTGGCCGAGCCGGAAAAAGAGTTGTGCATCGGCATGTTAAAGCAGTTGCATCTGCACCTGAACCGGGCCAATCGCCTTGAACTGACCGGCGAAGAAATTGTCTCAATTTATACTTTTGTGCTGGCTAAAGCGGCGGAAGCCGTCAGTGCCGTGGTAAACGGCAACCCGATGGAGCTGGAGTTATTGGGTATGCTGGATGGAAAAGTACCGTATTATTGCGATCCCCGTCTGGAAAGTTTTTGCCACGCCACCACACTGCCGGGCGACTTTGCCAAAACGTTCCATGACTTCAATCTGCACTATGGCGACGCCTTGACTAAAGAGGGTGTTGAGCCGGTTCTGGTACTCATGGAATCGCTGAAATGGACATGGCGGATATGTGTTCACGTCTGCTATGAGCTGCTAAAAAAGTAAAAAAAACTGATTTTACGTTGGCAATAATCAAATTAGCGGTGTATAATACATGAAATGTCGTTACAGAAGAGGGTATTGAAGATGAAATTCAGATTCAGCTGGAAATATATGTTGACCTGGCTGCGCCGCTTAGCCGGTCAAGGCAGTGCCGAGTCCGTGGCCAGAGGTGCCGCCTTAGGGCTGTTTGTCGGCTTTGTGGTAATTATCGGTCTTCAGCTGGTTGTGGTGATTCCATTGGCGTTTTTACTTAAGGCACAACGTTTGTCCGCCGTGGCATTCACCTTTATCACCAATCAGGTAACGGTATTTTTCATCTATCCGATTCAATGTATGGTTGGGGGATATTTTTTAGGGCAGGACATGAAAATGGCGGTCATTTCGGAACGGCTGAAAGATATAACGCTTGAATTTACCTGGGCAAAATTCCGGGCGTTGGGCGGCGATTTGATGGCGGCATTCCTTTTGGGCGGCCTGATTTTCGGTATCATCGCCGTCGCCGTTGCCTACCCGATAATGTTGGTTACAATGCGCAAAATTCAGGCAAAGCAGGCCGAACGCCGAGCTGCCAGACGCGCAAAAAAAATAAATGAAATGAAAGAAAGACAGGCATAAATGATGACTTTAACCCGTTACGGTTTAAAAGAGTGGGGTTTGGCAACCTTTGGGGCCGTTGCCACGATAGCATGTTGTATTGCAATACATATAATAATGCCCAGATTTCCGGTATTTATTCTGTGGATTTTAATTGCGTGGGCAATGCTGTTCTGGCTATGTATTGCCGGCTTTTTCCGCTCGCCAAAACGCAAACTTCCGGCCGATAAAACCCTAATTCTAAGCCCGGCCGACGGCACCGTGAAGGATATTGAAGAGGTGGAATTCACCGAAGCTCCGTTTAATGGTAAAGCCTTGCGGGTGGGGATATTTTTATCGGTATTCAACGTACACGTAAACCGGGCTCCGGCGGAGTGGAGCGTTAGCAGCAAGGTATATCGTGAAGGTGAATTTCTGGACGCCAGAAACCCCAAATGCATTAGCGAAAATGAGGCCATGACTTTAATTGGCGAAGGTAAAATCGACGATATAAAATTCCCGATGGCGGTGCGTCAAATTTCCGGAGCAATCGCCAAGCGCATTGTCTGCCCGGTAAACCCTGGGCATAAATTGAACCGCGGCGAAATTTATGGCATGATAAAATTCGGCTCACGCACCGAATTGTATCTGCCGTGTAATGGTGAGTTCACCCTGCAAGTCAAAATTGGCGACAAAGTGAACGGCGGCACATCGGTTTTGGCCAAATTAAACAAATAAGCCGGGAAAGGTTATTATGGGAAAGAAAAAATTTTCGGAGTTTATCCGTGGGCAGCGATTGTTCAAAATGGTGCCGAACTCATTGACATTATGTAATTCAATTTGCGGTTTTATCGCAATTCTTTATATGTTGCAAGTATATGAAACACCACGAGTTAATGTGCTTTCGGTATTTGCCGTCAGTTCGTGGATAATTTTATGCGCCATGATTTTTGATGTGTTGGACGGTTTTGCCGCCCGGATTTTTAACGCCGCCAGTATGCACGGCATGCAGATGGATTCACTGGCCGACATGGTTACTTTCGGGGTGGCTCCGGCAACCATCTGCGCTATTATGACGCATTATATCCGTACCAATGATATGCCGAATTTATTGATTTACACTCTTTGCGCCATTTATATGGGCGGGGCGGCGTTGCGGTTGGCCACTTATAATGTTCATGCCTTAACCGCCACTAAAAGCAGCGACAATTTTTCCGGACTGCCCTCGCCCGGTGCCGCCGCCGGAGTTTGCAGTATGGCCATGCTGTTGAATTATTTAAATATTCTGCATGGTAATGAATACCCCATGCTGCCCCGTTTAGCCGGTTATATTCCGGTATATGCGGCGGTATTAGGGCTGTTAATGGTGTCTCCGATTCCGTACCCGCATATGGGCAAGTGGTGTTTTTCCATTGGGCGTAATCCCAAACGGCTGGTGGTGTTTTTACTGATGCTGACCATAATTGCGGTATTCCGCACCAGAGGATTATTTGTGCTGGTGAATATTTATATTTTCTCCGGTCCAGTCAAGTTTATCTGGGATGCACTGCATCGTAAAAAAGGAGCCCAATAATGCGAGTATTGATTACCGGCGGGGCGGGCTTTATCGGCAGTCATCTTTGTGAAAGTTTTTTGCGCAAAGCAGACACTACAGTTACGCTGGTGGATAATTTGTCCACCGGGAGTATACGTAAT
>CAZEHZ010000093.1:0-9087 GCA_964512385.1 uncultured Victivallaceae bacterium
GCGGCGTTGTAAACGACACCATCAGCACACCGCAAAACTCCTGCCCGATAAACACCGGCACCGCGGCAAATGAACGGCTTGACAACGCCGGGAACTTAATTAGAAACGCCTGAAACTCCGGCACTGAACGCAAATTTTCATATAATATAACTTGTTTATCCCGAAATCGTTCCAAATGCGTATTCCATAAATCAGCATAATACTGCACGCCGCTCTTTAAAATAGATTCCAGCTTATCCGAATGTTCTTCTGCAAATAATTCCAGCTTTCCGGAGTCATCACATGCGGCAAATACCGCACGGTCGGCATGAAGCGTGCTTAAAATAGTATTGGCAATATTCCGAATGATTTTCTCAAAATCCGGTTCCAGTACGGCATTTGCCA
Source organism: uncultured Victivallaceae bacterium (assembly GCA_964512385.1). GTDB lineage: Bacteria > Verrucomicrobiota > Lentisphaeria > Victivallales > Victivallaceae > CALXXL01. The sequence goes on from CAZEHZ010000093.1 coordinate 385, forward strand.
ATACCGCGCCATTAATCTGTTCATGCCGCACCATGTTCAGCAAGCCAGTAACATCTATACTTGTACCTAACAATAATTTCCGGCCGCTATGACCGTCAAAAATCTTTTTCACCTTGCGTAAAGTATGCACCGTGCCATCCCAGGCGGTAGACTCATCTTCAAACGCAATTTCGGTATTATCTTTCATTACCGTCAAATCCTGCTGTAAATATTTGGCGGCCTCTTCCTTAACTTTAAATATCTCCGCATCAGTTTTACCGACAACATCGGCCGGGGCTAAACCAAAAAAACCGCTGAAGGCTTGATTACAAAGCACGTAACGCAACCCGTCATCCACATCCTTAGCAAAAACACCGGTAGATATCGAATTGATCAATTCGCCCCATAACTCCTGCGACTCCTTAAATCTGGCGGTATCTTTAGTAATCTCGGAAATATCCTGAATCACGCCCATCAAAACCGGTTCATTATGTTCTGAATTATCCAATCCGGCTTTTATTTGGAAATAGCGCAAATCATTATTCACCATTGCACGGAATTTCCAAATACTATCCCCACGCCGGCCAAAAACAATTTCATCGTTGATCGTTTGAAACTCCGCTAAATCCTCCGGCCAAACATATTCACTGCCCGCCACCGCCCGGCCGTTATGTACCGGCCATAATTCCGGGAACTGTTTGCTGTATGAAAGCATTGTACGGTCTTTCAGACGCATTCGGAAATACGCCGCCTGCGATAACTGCGACGCATATTCCAGCCCGGTTAATGCCGACCGCAATTTTTCCCGGTTTGCATACTCTTCGGACACATCACGGAATACTAAAATTGCGCCGACAATCTCCTTTTTAGCATTCAAAATCGGCGCCGCAGAGTCGGCAATATGATAACACTTGCCATTTTTACTGACTAAATCGGTATGATTGGCCAATTCTACAATATTACCGGTGCGTAAAGACCGCCGCACCGGTGAGGACATTGGTTCATGGTCCATAGCACTGACAATATTAAAAATATCTTCATGCGGTTTGCCGACCGCATCGCTCATTTTACACCCCACCATGCGTTCCGCCACGGGGTTCATCTGCACAATATTACCCTTTGCGTCGGTGGCAATAACGCCGTCGCCAATGGAGTTCAGCGTAAGTCTTAACCACTCCGAAACCTCAATCGCCTCCCGCTTGGCATTTTCCTGTTCCGTAATATTCAGCATCATGCCGAACAACCACTGCCGGTTGCCGGATAATGACAGTCGTTTCCAGCTGAACATGCCGGTAAGGGCTTTACCATTCCGGTCATGAAGCGGCAGCACTGCCGTTTTCAGCATATCAGTGTTAATCGCATCTTTTGCGGTTTGGTGAATCATGCGGAACTCCGGATTATCGCCGAACAAATCCCAATCGTTATGCCCGATAATCTGCGCTTCCGGCAAATTTAAAAACTCGGCAAAACATTTATTCGCCATTGTATACCGCAAATCATTATTAATATCCGCCGCATAGATATAAGCCGGAATCGAGTCCAGAATTATATTATGTTGAGCGAGTAAATCCTGCAGTTCGGTATTTAATTTTTGCGCATCATCAAACGCCTTCTGCAATTTCTTTTTCTGCTGATAATCAGTATTAATATTATGAAAAACCCAAATCGAACCGATGAGTTGGGTTTCGGCATCATATATTGGCGCGGCGGAATCAGAAATATGATAGCGACTGCCGTCTTTGCTGAGTAATTCAATATGACTGGCTATCTTGCCGGACGTTCCGCCCTGTAATGCCTGCGCCAATGAAGACACCGCCGGATTATTGGTTTCGGCCTGAACCACATTATATATCTCACTATACAGCTTGCCTTCCGCCTCGCTTTGCGTCAACCCGGTCAACTGTTCCGCCACCGGATTCATCAGCGTAACTTTACCTTTTGCATCTGTAACTACTACACCGTCGCCGATTGATTTTAACGTAAGTTCAATCCGCTCCGCCAGCAGTTCCGATTTGGCACGCATATTCTGCAGTTCGGTAGTATCCTGAGATATCCAGATTGCGGTCGGTACGCCGAAGAGTTTTTCCGGCAAAAGCTCTATACTGGCGGTGCGCCCGGAACCGTTACGCCAAAAGTTGACAGTTAAAGACTCTTTAGTATCAAATACCTTCTGCATGTTACTGCGCATGTACTGTGCAAAACCCGGATCAGCAATATCATTTATGCTTAATTTTTTCTGCGGTTTTTTAAACAACGTAGCATCAAATTTAGAAAACATAAGTATATTGAACTTTTTATCCATCACCAAATATTTTAACGGTAACTGACCAATAACTGCCGTATTGCGATAATTTTTTCTTTGCGCCAGCAGTGATATCAGTAAACTGCCCACCACAATGCTGAATATAGCCGCAATAATTGAAATAGTTAAAACTAAATTATGCGCCATCCATTGATATATGCTGAAATATTTTACCAGCGATTTATTGGTGTCGGCTAAAATTTTCTCGCCCTCCGCTCTGGGCAGGCCGGCGATGGATTTTTGCATAATAGCGGCCAATTCCGGGGCGCTGTTCCGATTTACGGCAATTGAAAAAGTGGTGGCGTGTTCGGTTAAAATTTCAGATGTCAACTCCATAAAATGCGCATTGGCTATTGCCGCCTCCGCCATTTTTGTATATAACCATGCCGCATCAACTTTGCCGCTATACACCGCATTTATTACCTCATTTATTGAATCGAATTTTATAATTTTAATATTTTTATCCGCATCGGCAATTAAAACATCGGCCAATTCAAGCGTTCTGGATATACCGATTGTCCGGGGTGGATTCGGTGCGTCCGCCCGGTGCAGTAAAGAAACCGTATCCGTAAAATAAGGCTTGGTAAGCAACATATTATAACTTTCGGCGGCAGAGTAATCAAAGCCGGCGTCAAAAACAATATCGGCCTTTCCGCTTTTCACGGCTTCTGCATATTCACTAAAATTTTTGGTTTCTATAATGCGGATATCTAATTCAGACGCCGCAATAATCCGTTTGGCAAACTCGCTCATAATCCCCTTCAGTTCGCCATGCTCAAAATAAGAAAACGGTATGCGTTCCGGGGTTACCAAGGCATAAAACACCTGTTTTCGATTTTTGCAGTCCGCAATAAAATTACGTTCGGCGGCTAAAAACGGAATAATCAAATTGCTATTAGTATTTTGCGCAAAATACCGTTGCTGCAATTCTTCATCCAAGCCGGAGTAATCATTCAGCATCGTCAGAAGAGCATCGTCTATTTGCTCCTGCAGATACGGTTTTTTCTTATTAAGTGCAATGAAAAACTGCCGGGGTTCAAAACGATCGCAAATCCACTCATTTTTCACCTTCCGCAATGATGTGGTAACCAGCGCATCCACTGTACCATCCTGCAATGCCTGCTCCATTTCCGGCAGAAGGTCAAAGTAAACCGATATATAGGTGATATTTTTCTCTTTGGCATAGCCGGCAAAAAAAGTTGCCCGGTTGTCACTATTTAAAAATCCTACTTTAAGGTTTGGCTCTTTTAACTTAGCCGCCGGAGTGTCATGCCGCAAGGTTAAAATAGTATGTGCATCACCCATCGCCTGAGTTGCAAAGTCAAACTTTTCCAAACGTTCCGGGGTTTTATCCACGCCGCACAACAAATCGATTTCTCCACCGGCCAGCATATCCAGCAGTTCATGCCATGATTTGTCATATCCCACATATTCGTAGTCAAAATTCCCGTAAAAACGCAAACACTGCATATATTCATAAGCATATCCACTGCGGTTTCCACCGGAGTCAATTTCGGTAAAACCCGGCAAGGCCCGGAATCCTACCCGGATTTTTTCCCGATTCCGGACATCGGCCACGGCGGAAAAACATATAGAAAATAATACTATAAAATATAAGACTAATCTATGCATTTTATTCTACTCCAAATATATTACTGACATGTTACTATATCACGTTGCCCGGGGAAAACGAATCTAAAATTTTATAAACATTTTCCAATGAAAACGGCTTATATAATATTCCGCAAAAATCTTTTAACTCCGCCAAATCTTTAGTTTCCACATCTGCGGTAACCGCAAAAATCGGCAATTGCTTAAATCTGGCGTCGGCGTGAATTTTAGCGGCCAACTCTTTACCATTCATTTCCGGCATCCACATATCTGTCAACACCAAGTCAAAATCCTGCTGAGCCAAGGCGTCAAGTGCTTTAGCGGCGGAATCCGCCGTAACAATATTGCATACGCCGGCTTTTTTAAACATCGCCTTCATTACTTTTAAGTTCAGCTGAACATCGTCCACCATTAATACCGACAATTCTTTGGGTTGACTTTTACTATGACCGCAAATCTGCGGCGGTTGCTCCGGCGGAATCCGGTCTATGTACGGTACATGTTCCAATATCACCGTGAACGTACTGCCGCTGCCTTCTGCACTCTGAATTTCCACCCGGCCGTTCATCTTTTCCGCCAGTCGCTTACAAATCGGCAGTCCAAGTCCGGTGCCGTTATTAACCGCATTGGTTCCACGCATTTTAGACAACTGCACAAAAGGTTCCTGCAAACGACAGATATCTTTTTCCGGTATCCCGATTCCGGTATCCGTTACCCCAAACCGTAATTGACCATAGCCCGACACAGTTTTATCCTTTGCAAACTCCGCCCATAGTGTAACCGAACCATTTTGAGTAAATTTAACCGCATTCCCGACAAAATTGAATAGAATCTGCCGTATTCGCAACTTATCCAATGCTAAAATCGGTAATTGAGGAATATCAATCTCAAGTTTAACGTTCCGTTCCGCCGCCCGATGTATAAATACCTGCATCACATTGGCTGCCAACTCATTAAAGTTGGTGGGCTCTGTAATAATCTCCATCTGGTCCGCTTCCAGTTTAGACAAGTCCAGCACGTCATTAATCAATTGCAGCAAGGCATTGCCACTGTAGGCAATAGCCGCCACATACTCCTTTTGTTCCTGCGGCGAAACCTCGGTATTATGCAGTAACTCGGCAAATCCGATAACGGCATTCAGCGGAGTACGAATTTCATGACTGATACTGGCAATAAAGAAACTCTTGGCCTTATCCGCCTTTTTCGCCGCCTCCATTGCCCGAATCAATTTATTGTACGACTCCTGACGCACCAGCATCACTTCAATCAACCGTGCCATAGAATTTAAAAGTGTCTGTTCCTGCACGGTAAAATTATCATGTTTTTTATCTACATAGAAAAAGCCTAAATCCGCCCATAACTCACCATGCAGATAGATACCGGCCGTATACAGCGATTTTATATTGTGCAGTTCCGCCACACTGCGCCAACCGCCTAAGGCCTGCAGTTGGTCCTCTTGAGCCAAATCATTCAACCGCATGTTTTTATGCTGTAATAACAACTGCAGCCACGTTTCCGATTCGTCAAACGGTAAATCCGGATAGTTTTCCAATAACGGCTGCATTCCCGGCATGGGATTTTCGGCATAAACCTGTTGGGTTTTGGTGGCCATGTCTATTCTTAGAATATAGCCGTAACTGGCTCCAAAACGAGTCCGTAACGCCTCCAGCACCCGGCGTATCGCCTTAAGCGCATCGTTTTCCGTGAACAGACACTCCAGGCAGTAACTAATAGTTTTTTCATTGGCCAGCAGTAACTTTTTTTCCTCATTAATTTTATGTTCAATATCCAATGATTGAATAAGTTGCATCTGAGTCAACTTACGCTCAAGCATAAATTCTATAAAGTGGGCAAAAGAACCAATAAAATCGCAGTCTTCCACCGATAATTCTTTGGGACTATCTTCATATAACCATAATATAAGCCCCCACAATTTGCCATCCGTCATTATCCGGGTTGCATATATGGAGCAGATATTATTTTGTTTGATAAAGATGCCCCAGCTGGGTCCAAGTCCGTTCTTGTCTATAGCCAAATTCGGGAATTTACATATTTCGCCGTGGGCAAAACGCTCATGCCAAGACGGGTTGGTGTCATGCGGATATACATTGCCGATACGGAAAATCATATCCAGACCCTCCGCCGCATACTCACCGTACACCACATTGGCATTAGCCTGATTATCAATTTTTAAAACAACACTCCGGCTGGCGCCGATATGAGAACTCAATGCCGCCAACGCATTTTTAAGCGCTTTTTGGGCATCGTTTTCCGACAATAAATTCTCCAGACAAAAATTCATTACCTGCTGTCTTTTCAACAGTTCCGTTACTGCCGTTACATCACTCGCCGCCCCCAGCAGTAATCGTTTTTCTGCATACGTAAACGGCATTTTTATACACTGCGTATTCCGGTTTACGCCTGAAGCATCCGGCACGGTTTCATCAAATACCTTTGGTGCTTCAGACGCCATAGCTAAACGGTCGTTGCCGATAAATGGTAAATTATGTTTGGCCGAAGCAAAAAGTTCAGCATCGTTTTTGCCGATAATCTCCTCTTTATTTTTGCCTAAAAATTTAGTAAAGGCGTCATTGCATAAAATATAGCGGAAATCATTGTCGGCATCTTTGGCAAAAAACATAATCGGCATGGCATTAATTACCGTATCCCAAAGATTCTGCGTCTCTTTCAGCAACCCGGTGCTGTAGGCGATCTCGGTAATATCCTGAATTACACCTAAAATTACATCATGCCGCACGGGTTGACGCTCCGCCTTCAGCACCATGCGGTAGTAACGCAACTGCCCGAAATAGCTGGAGCGGAATGAGAAGACCTCTTCATTGCTCTGATTCATGTACAGTTTTCTTAACTGGGTATGCGCCTGCGGATAATCATCCGGCAATAGCCACTCCTCCATCCGCAATGCGCAACCGTTTTTTACCGGCAGCAAATCATGCAGCATTCGGGTTCCGGTAACTTTATGCGTAACCGTGTCCAGCTGAAACGAGGCACTGCGGGTCAGCGTGGAACCGTATTCAAGTTGCGTCAGCGCCGCATGTAAACGATCACGGTTTTCATGTTCTTCTGTAACATCTCTGAACACCAGAATTGCACCATGAATTTCATCATGATTATCCTTAATCGGAGCCGCCGAATCAGACACATGATATTTGGAGCCATCCTGTGAAATTAATATGGTATGATTGGCCATCTCCACCGTATTTCCGGTACGTAACGTTCTGGTTATCGGCGACGGCATCGGCAGTTCATCGCCTACACTTACAATATGAAACACCTCTTCATGCGGTCTGCCGGCGGCTTCGGCATTGGTGCAGGCGGTCATACGTTCCGCCACCATATTCATAAACACAATATTTCCGTTAATATCAGTGGTAATTACGGCGTCGCCGATACTGCTTACCGTTAAACGGAACCATTCGGCATTTTCTTCGGCTATTTGCTTAGCTTTTTCGATTTCGGTAATATCGTCGGCAAACACAAACAACCAGTGTCGCCCGTCAGAAAGTTTTAACGGTATCCAATGCGTATGGGCAAAATGTGTTATTCCGTCCGGACTGCTGAAGTGTATAGTATGTTCAGTGGCGCAATTTTTCTTTACCGCCTCTTTATCCAATTCATAAATCTGCGTAAGTTCATCTGTTTTTTTCAGGAAATCACTATCACTGCGACCCATCACTTTTTCCGCCGGCAAGCCGACCAAATTACAGAATGAATTATTACATAACGTATATTTAAAATTATCATTGACATCTTTAGCCACAATATGGCAGGGCATATTATCCAGCAACAACTTAAATATACTGAGCGAGTCTTTTAATTCGGACTTTAATTTTTCTTGTTCGGTAAAATCCACGCCAAAACCGAACAACAATTTTTTTCCACTGGACAACGTCAACTGCTTTAAATACAACATTCCACGCCGCTTGGCACCAGAAGCATCGGAAAACTCAATTTCATGCTCGGTGGTTGTGTCTACCTGCATGGTCTGGTTATATAAAGCCGTCAACTTATCGGCATATTCGACCCCAAACAAATCATAATTGGTTTTTCCGATCGCCTCTTCATGACTTTTATTCCATAACTTAAGACATGCCTTATTGAATGAAGTGTAAGAGTAATTATTCCCCGCATCCAAAGTAAACACATAGCCCGGCATATTGTCCAGCAATAATTTATAAGCTGTAGCGGAGTCCTGTAATTCATTTTTCAGCGTCTGCTGTTCAGTAACATCAATGGCGGCGCCCAAAAGTAATTTGTTGCCGTCTTCATCCACAAACGTCCGCTTTATGGTTTTAAAACAGTGTTTTCCGCCATTATCCGCGGTCTCCCAAAACAACTTTTCTTTTATGCTGTTCTCGGCGGCGGCAACGTCTTCATCTTCACGGCGGATGGCTGAAAAATCGACCGGCGTTCTAAAATCCTTATCGCTGAGATTCCGGATATCACATTCGGTAAGATTATAAAATTTACGCATTGCGTCATTACAGAGTACAAACTTAAAATCATCATCTATATTTTTGGCAAAAATATGAATCGGCAGTGTATTTACAAGCACATCGCATAACCGGGAGGCGGTTTGATACTTCTTAAAATACTCCTTATTTTCCGCCGCCAGCTCATCGGCTCGTTTTTTTACGGCTCTCATTTCCACCTTACGGCAAATCAGAAAAACCGCCAAGGCAAAGACTGCTCCGGCAACAAAGCAAACCGCCGCCGGAAATGAAGCTGCCGTTGACGCATCTGTGGCGGCATTAACCGCTATTGGTGAAAATCCCAACGCAACAACATAA
>CAZEHZ010000094.1:0-9022 GCA_964512385.1 uncultured Victivallaceae bacterium
GTCCACGCTGGCCGACCGTTTGCTGGAACTTACCGGCACGGTGGCAAAACGTGATTTGCAGGAACAGCTTTTGGACGGTATGGACTTGGAGCGTGAACGCGGTATCACCATTAAGTCCCACCCCGTCCGCATGAGCTACCAAGGCCGTAACGGGCAAACTTATGAGCTTAATTTGAATGACACGCCCGGCCATGTGGACTTTGCTTATGAGGTCAGCCGCTCGTTAGGGGCTTGTGAAGGCGCCTTGTTGTTGATTGACGCCACGCAAGGGGTGCAGGCGCAAACCGTGGCTAACGTAAACTTGGCCTATCGGCAGAATTTAAAGATTATTCCGTTGATTAACAAGGTGGATTTACCCGCCGCCGATTTGGAAATGTGCTACACGCAGATGGAGGAGGTTTTAATGCTCCCCCGTGAAGATGCGTTGCTGGTAAGTGCAAAAACCGGTCAGGGTATCGCCGAGGTTTTAGAGGCAATTGTTGACCGGATTCCAGCCCCCTCCACAGATGGCTACAGCAACAGCAGCGCCCTGATTTTTGATTCGCAGTACGATTCATATCGTGGCGTAGTTACCTATGTGCGGGTATTCTCCGGCGAATTTTCACGCGGCACTAAGATACGGTTATGGAGTACCGGCTTGGAGAGCGAAATTAAAGAAGTCGGCTTTTTCTCACCGGAAATGCGTCCGGCGGAAAAACTCTCGGCCGGCGAAATCGGCTACATCATCCCCAATATCAAAAGCCCGACCGACACCAAAATTGGCGACACCATCACCAATACACGGGACTTATGCCCCGCCGCCCTTCCCGGTTTCCGTGAAGTCCGCCCCATGGTGTTCAGCGGAATTTATCCGATCGATACCGCCGATTATGAGCAGTTAAAGTTCAGCATGAGCAAGTTACAGCTTAATGACGCCGCATTTGTTTATCAACCGGAAACCAGCGCCGCATTAGGCTTCGGCTTTCGTTGCGGCTTTTTAGGCTTACTGCATATGGAGATTATTCAGGAGCGTTTGCGCCGTGAATATAATATGGATATTATTGCCACATATCCCAGCGTTATTTATGATGTATATATGAAAGACGGCACCATGAAACCGGTGGACAACCCGGTTTATCTGCCCGACCCGTCGATAATTGACCGCATTGAAGAGCCGATTATCGAGGCGCATATCATGACTCCGGTGGATTATATCGGCGATATTATGAATCTGGTGCTAAGCAAGCGTGGTGTTTGTACTCATACCGACACCGCCGACGCTAACCACGTGGTAATCACCGCCGAATTGCCGATGCACGAAATTCTGATTGATTTTCATGATAAACTCAAGTCAATTACCCGTGGCTACGGCAGTATGGACTATAATCCCAGCTGTTATCGGGCCGGAAAACTGGTAAAGATGGATATTCTGGTCAACGGCGAACCGGTGGATGCGTTCAGCAGTATTGTGCATGTGGATATGGCTATGGGCCGTGGCCGCCAGTTGTGCGAACGACTGAAAGATGTGATTCCGGCACAGATGTTCCAGATTGCCATTCAAGCCGCCGTCGGCAGTAAAATTATTGCCCGTGAAACCATTCGGCAACTGCGTAAAAATGTGCTGGCCAAATGTTACGGCGGCGACATTTCCCGTAAGCGGAAACTGCTGGACAAGCAGAAAGAGGGTAAAAAACGCATGAAAATGATTGGTAAAGTGAATATTCCGCAGGAGGCGTTTGTAGCAGTGCTGCGTTCCGACGAACGTGAATAAAGGAGCTTAATAACATGTTTGGAAAATTAGCAGAATTCAATGCCGCACGCCGGGTAAAACGGTTGCTTGCCGTGGTGCGGCACCGCTTGGCGGCCGATGATGATTTGCTGTCCGCCGACCACCGGAGTACACTTAACAGTTTGCTGGCGGATGGGGCGGCGGTGTTAAAGACTCATAACCCCGGCACGGCGGCGGCGTTCTGTGCAGAAGCCGAAGTGCGTTTTGCCCAAGCCAGTCTGCACCGCAGTAAAAGTTTTCTGCTGATACGTGAATATTTGGATATTATTGCGGTGGTGGCGGCGGTGGCGTTCGGCATTCGGGGCTTATGGCTGCAACCATTTAAGATTCCCACCGGCAGTATGCAACCCACGCTGTTCGGTGTGCATTATGTACAGAATGACGATAATTTTATCGGGGCAAAAGAGGGTTTGCCGCCGCTCCTGAATGGTTTGCTGTTCGGGGCGGATCGGGCTTACGCCAAAACCGTGGACGGCGGCCGTTATATTCCGGAACACACTCAAACAACCGGTTCTTTATTCAGCACCACCACCAAATTCAATATTGGGCTGAACCAATATGCACTGCCCGGTGAACGCCGTAAGGTGGAGGATTATGCCAATTTAAATCCCCGCTTATATGTGCCGGCTGATAAAGAGCTGGCCAACGGCTACTTAGTTACCGGCGACCAGTTGTTTGTCGAACGGGTGTCGCATCTGTTTTTCGGCCTGAAACGTGGGGATGTAGTCGTGTTCCGCACCGAAAATATTATGGGTTCGGACGGTCGGCCGTTATTGAGCAACAGCGGTTATTACTATATTAAACGCTTGGTCGGCTTACCCGGCGACACGCTGAAAATTGCGGACGGCATGTTATATGTTAAAGCGGCCGATTCCAATGAATTTAAACCAATCACTGAATTTTCGGATAAATTTGGCCGTATATTTTCCGGTCAGGGCGGCTATCACGGTTATTTGAACGGCCGGGGTTTGTCCGTACCGCATCTGACCAGTGCCGCAGATGAATTTTTAGTGCCGGAAGACAGTTATTTTATGCTGGGCGACAATTCCGCCGGCAGTTTGGACTCCCGCAGTTGGGGAGTGGTTCCCCGTGAAAACATCGTGGGTAAAGCATTTTTCGTCTTTTGGCCATTGTCCCGCCGTGTGGGACTGGCAGACAGCAAAGCCGCTCTGGATGTACCGACCGGCACTTACGGGCCGAACGGATTCCCGGCCATGCAGTTACAATAATTTTTTTGGAGTAAATATAGTTATGAAACAGGCAGTTTTTCTGATTCAGGCTTCTGACCGCACTGGATTATTGAGTCAGCTCAGCGGATTCTTTTTTGAAAATAATTTAAATATTTTACATTGTACTCAATACTCTGATGAGTTGGAGCATTTGTATTTCATGCGGGTCAGAGTTGATTTGACTACCCTGCAAACCACCCGGCGGGAAATGTACGATACGTTTGCCGAATTTTGTAACCTGATTGGCGTAAACAAGTTTAAAGTACGTTATATGGATGAAATTCCCCGCATGGCGATTATGGTTTCTAAAACCTCGCATTGTTTGTATGACTTGCTGATGCACCAACAGGACGGCGATTTGCGTTGTGAAATTCCGTTGATAATCAGTAACCACCCGGATTTAGAGGCGGTGGCGGACAAATTCCGCATTCCGTATTACTGTGTGCCGATTATTAATAACGACAAAGCAACACAGGAGGCGCAAATCATTGAACTTTTGGAGCGTCATCACATTGATTTAGTGGTGATGGCGCGTTACATGCAGGTGTTGTCCGATGATTTCTGCAAGCGTTATGAACATAAAATTATCAATATTCACCATGCGTTTTTACCGGCGTTTCAAGGCGGCAACCCATATTACCGGGCTTGGCAGCGCGGGGTAAAAATGATTGGCGCCACCGCCCATTACGCCACGGCCGACTTGGATGAAGGCCCGATTATTGAGCAGGATGTTGAGCGGGTATCCCATGAAGACACGCCGGAGTCATTAAAACAATTAGGTAAAGACATTGAACGCCGGGTATTAACCCGTGCAGTAAAAGCCCATTTAAACCATTGCGTAATCATCTCCGGCCGCCGCACGATTGTTTTATCCAACTAACCATAATTTTTAGCAATACTATTAAAATTTCTACTTTTTTTTGCAAATTAGTCGAAAACCGTTTGCATTCACTCCCATACATGCTATCTTTACCATTAAAAATAGCTGTACGGGCAATGTTTACGGTTTTTCTGAAACCGATTCCGGCGAACAGGTTGTATATATAGAAAAAACGAGAATGGCAGTTCGCACGCCAGATACAGACGGTGCTTCGCATACAATTTAAACATTTAAAGCTAAGGAAGTAACATGAAATTTTTTCTTTCGACTGCGTTGTTACTGCTCATACTCGGTCTGTTGAGTGCCTGCGACAAAAAACCTGAAAGCGTCGATTCGTCGTTAACGCCGCAAACTGAATATGCACAACTTATTTTTGTGGAATCCAGCTTAGGTCGCTCCCATTCCTCCGGCTGGTCAATTGGCACGTTCTCGCCAAGAACCCAGATAAGTAATTACAGTTTTATGAGCATAGAACAACTCTCCACAGATGATGCCAATCCGCTGATGGCTCCAAGCATGATATCAATTGATAATAACCCGGTAATGATCAACCAAAACGGAGTTTACCGCATTGTAGTGGGCGTAGATGGCGATTCGCTGGTTCTTGATAATTTTAAATATTCCGGTGAAAATAATATATGCGTAGCCAAAGGACTCGGTTGGTGTATGTATATAACCAAAGATGCTTGGCGTCAAGATAAGGATAGATAATGAAAAACTTTTATAATATTTTAAAACTGGCCGCGATTATCACATTCACGGTTATAGCAACCGCAAACAACTGTTTTGCTCAAGACGGCCGTGAATTGCTGGAAAATGCGTTGGAGCAGATGCCTAAACAAAATTTTTCCGCCACTATTGTAAACCCGCTGAAAGATCTTCCGGACAAACGGTCGTTAAACTTTCCGCCATTCTGGAAATATGTTCAGAATTATGACGCCGGCACTCAAAAAACTCTTGCCAGAGTTGAATTGAATTACCCGGAATACAAGTTTATATATCTGCATAATAACGACGGCTATTTTGCGATTTCTCCCTATGAAAAAGATGGAAAACTTCTGTATTCTCAAGTTTTGCAGTATATTGAAAGTTTTTCGTTAAAGCTGAATCCGGCGGAATTGGCCGCGGCCACCTATACGGTTACGGAAACCACGTATGACAACAAACCGTGTTTTGTGGTTAGTATGACCATTCCCAATAACCCGGAACTGCTTATGGAATTAACCGGTATGACGGAAAAAGATTTTGCCTCTTATGGTGCCGAGTACATAAAAAATCGTGCCTTTGCCCGTGAATTTATTATTGGCCGGAAAACCCCCATAATCTATTCCCGCCGTTCATTTTCCGCCAACGGCAATATTTTAAACGAACAACTCCTTAAAGATGTTGTTTTAGATCCGATTATATCCGCCAAAACCTTTGCCGTGCCGGATAATGTTGTGGACAATTTTTTAGATGAAACCATCTTCACCACCAGAATCCTGGATGAAAAATCCAAAAATGAGCAACCAGCCACTGTTCTGAAATTATCCGGTCTCAAGACCGTTCTTCTTTACGCCATCATTGCGTTATGCATTATAGGTCTTCTCTGGTTTATTATTTATCTAAAAAAGCGCAACCGTTGTTAAATCCCCCCGTCAAGAGTGAGATAATTCATTCTCCCTCTTGACTTTTCCCCATTCCATGCTATTTTATATATAATATTATAATCCCCAAAAGGTTTTACCACCGTGGAATTTGGCGATACCAGGGATTGGCAGGTAGAAAAAAGCAAGTTGGGAACTAACGAGCTAAGAAGCAAGTTTTGGAACAAAACGAGCTGAAAAAGCAAGTAGAGAACTAACGAGCTAAGAGGCAAGTTTTGGAACAAAACGAGCTGAAAAAGCAAGTAGAGAACTAACGAGCTAAGAAGCAAGTTTTGGAACTAACGAGCTAAGAAGCAAGTTTTGGAACTAACGAGCTAAGAAGCAAGTTGGGAACTAACGAGCTAAAAAAGCAAGTTTGGAATCAAGCGAGTTCCAAGCAATAAGGACTTTAAAATGTGTCGGCAAAACCGCTGATGTCCGCTTGTTTTCGCTTTATATTTTTACCGCCAATGTCAATCTTTGCTATCGCAATTCCGCCTTTGAATGCCTTTGGGGACAAACATTAATGCCATAACCAAAGGATAAAAAAATGGCTGAACAAAAAGTAGTTTTTAATTTGGATGCCAATCGCACCATCGAAATCTCCACCGGCAAAGTTGCCGGTCTGGCCAATGGTTCCTGCTTAGTCCGCATGAACGACACCATCGTATTAGTGGCCGCCTGCTCCGGCCCGGCTCGTCAAGATGCCGACTTCTTCCCGTTGCAGGTCGATTACCGTGAAAAATACAGCGCGGCCGGTAAGTTCCCCGGCGGCTACATTAAACGTGAAGGCCGCCCCAGCGATAAGGAAATTCTTACCTGCCGGGTAACTGACCGCCCGTTGCGGCCGTTATTCCCGGAAGGCTTCTATGATGAAGTTCAGGTTCAGGCCTTATTGCTCTCCGCCGAAGGTTGTACCGAGCCGGATGTGCTGGTTATTTTAGGTGCCAGCGTAGCTCTTACCCTCAGTGATTTGCCGTTCCAGGGCCCGATCGGTGCCGTGCGTGTCGGCAAAGTGGACGGCCAGTACGTTGCCAACCCCTCTTACGACCAGATGCAGAAGAGTACTCTCGACCTGATTTACGCCGGTGCGCCGGATAAAGTAATTATGATTGAAGGTGAAGCTGAATTTGTTTCCGAACAGGAAATGCGTGAAGCCATGTATTTTGCCAACGAAGTGGTAAAAGTTCAGGTAGCCGCTCAGCTGGAACTTCAGCAGAAGGCCGGCAAAGCCAAGAAAGCCCCGAAATTGTACTTAGTGCCGCCGGCTTTGGATGCCGCTTTAATCAACTTCTGCTCCGGCAAAATTGACGATTTATGCATCATTCCGGGCAAGACCGAACGGGTGGAAGCCTTAAATGCCCTGCAGGATGAAGTAATGGCCGCCTTGCGTGCCGATTTTATGGATTTGACCGACGACGGTTTTAAAATTGAAGTTCGCAAGAGTTTTGACAATTTGGTGAAAAAATGTACCCGTTCTGCGATTCTGGATCGCCAGTACCGTCCGGACGGCCGTACCATTACGCAAATTCGCCCGTTATCGGCCGAAGTTGGCGTGTTGCCGGTTGTACACGGCAGTGCGTTGTTCTCCCGTGGTGAAACTCAGGCGTTGGTTATCGCCACTTTAGGTAATGAAAAGGATTCGCAGGAAGCGGATAATATTACTGACAGCAGTACGTCTTCCACCGTAAAGCGTTTCTATTTGCACTACAACTTCCCGAACTACAGTGTGGGTGAAGTTGGCCGTATTGCCGGTCCGGGCCGTCGTGAAATCGGTCATGGCGACTTGGCGGAACGTTCGGTTTCCAAAGTAGTGCCGAAGGACTTCCCGTATGTTGTGCGTTGCGTATCTGAAATCATGTCCTCTAACGGCTCCACCAGTATGGCGTCGGTTTGCGGTGCAACCTTGGCGTTGATGGATGCCGGTGTGCCGATTACCGCTCCGGTGGCCGGTATCTCCTGCGGTTTGGTTACCGATGAAAAACAGACTCTGCTGCTGACCGATATTCTGGGTGCTGAAGACCACTTCGGCGATATGGACTTTAAGGTTTGCGGTACCCGCGACGGTATCACCGGCTTCCAGCTGGACTTGAAGCTGCCGGGTATTCCGATCGACTTATTGTGCGAAGGTATGGAACGCAACCGCATTGCCCGTATGCAGATTTTAGATGTTATTGAACAATGCATGCCGGCCCCGCGTGAAGATATCAGCCCGCGGGCACCGAGAATTGAACTGGTTCGGATTAACCCGGCCAAGATCGGTGCGTTGATTGGCCCCGGCGGTAAGAACATTAAAGCGATTACCGAAGAAACTCAGTCCTCCATTGACGTGGATGACGATGGCAATGTAAAGATTATGTCGCCCAGCAAAGAGTTGCTGGAAGCGGCTAAAGCCCGTGTAATGGGTTGCTGTGCCGAAGCGGAAATCGGTAAGATTTATCGTGGTAAAGTAGTAAGCGTGCGTGATTTCGGCGCATTTGTAGAAATTCTGCCGGGTATGGACGGCTTGTTGCATATTTCGGAAATGGCGGACTATCGTGTGCGTCAGGTATCCGACATTTGCAATGAAGGCGACATGGTTACGGTAAAAGTCATTGATATTGACCAGACCGGAAAAATTCGCTTAAGCCGCCGTGCGGCGTTGAAAGACCTGGAAGAACAGGAAAATAAATAAGTTTTAAAAGTTTTACTTTCAAGCACATCGGCCGCAAGTCGATGTGCTTTTTTTATGGAGAATAACCAAAATGAAAGAATGGCAGTGGAATGAGTTTCAGCAAGTTGGTACTGATTATACCAATGTGGCCGAGGTAGCCGCCTACGATCAGCGCATGCGGGAGATGCGGGATGTTGATGGCGAAAATCGCTATATTGAGTCTCAGTTAGCGTTACCTCAAACCGGAGCAAAAGTTTTAGAAATCGGTACCGGTACCGGTGCATTTGCCCGCTATATCGCCACTAAAGCGGAAAAAGTTTATGCGGCAGATGTATCTAAAATCATGCTGGATTACGCCAAACAGCAGGCAGTCAAGGCCAATTTAACCAATATTGAATTTCTGCATGCCGGATTTTTATCGTTTAATTTGCCGGATGCGTCGGTGAATGCGGTGGTATCCGGCTTAGCGTTGCACCACTTGCCGGATGCGTGGAAAATGATGGCGTTAGAGCGTATAGCGGCGGTGTTAAAACCGGGCGGGCGGTTACAGCTTCTGGATGTGGCATTTGATTGGCAACCCGGCCAATCCACCGAATATTTTGAGCGTATTTGCCATAGCTGCCCCCAAAGTCAAACCGCCATGTTTCGGCATGTGGCGCAGGAATACAGCACCATGCGCTGGCTGTTGGACGCCATGCTGACTCATGCCGGATTTAAGATTATAAAAAGTGAAGTTAAGTTGGACTTTTTATATCTGATTACGGCTGAAAAGGTTTGACAATAATTGGATGCGCCGGGTCGCCATATACAAAATTTGTAACGGTATTATAGGCCATAATCAGATTTTCGTCATTAAAAGTTTTGATA
>CAZEHZ010000095.1:0-8926 GCA_964512385.1 uncultured Victivallaceae bacterium
GCGCCGCCAACGCAGTATACGACAAAAAGCACCGCAGGCTTCCAGCGGAGGCATGGTTAATGCCGGAGCGATTAGGCATAAAACATAGTTCTA
The DNA here is from genome assembly GCA_964512385.1 of uncultured Victivallaceae bacterium. Lineage (GTDB taxonomy): Bacteria > Verrucomicrobiota > Lentisphaeria > Victivallales > Victivallaceae > CALXXL01. The sequence goes on from CAZEHZ010000095.1 coordinate 94, forward strand.
CGCTGAAAACCTTGCATTTATTTATGCGACTTTTAAAAATTAATATTTGCTTATTAAGTATATAGCCGATTTTGCATTATCGACTACTTATTGAAGTAACGCTTTAAGAGACCCATGAAAGCGGAGCCGTGACGGGCTTCGTCTTTGCACATTTCATGTACGGTGTCATGAATCGCATCGTAACCGAGTTCTTTGGCACGCTTGGCCAACGCTAATTTGCCGGCGGTGGCGCCATGTTCGGCGGCTACACGCACGGTCAAGTTGGTCTTGGTACACGGTACTACGCATTCGCCTAAAAGTTCGGCAAACTTGGCGGCGTGTTCGGCTTCTTCAAACGCAATGCGCTTGTAGGCTTCGGCCACTTCCGGAAAACCTTCACGGTCGGCCTGGCGGCTCATGGCCAGATACATGCCTACTTCGGTACATTCGCCGGTAAAGTTGGCGCGGAGGCCTTCCACTACTTCAGCATCTACATCTTTTGCGGCGCCAATGCGGTGTTCGTCGGCCCAGACCATCTTTTCAGACGCATCCTGTTCCACAAACTTGCTCGCCGGAGCCTTACACTGCGGACAGAACGCCGGAGCTTCATCACCTTCATGCACATAACCACAGATTTGACATACAAACTTTTTCATTTTTTTTTCCCTTATATAATGTTTTAAGATTTTCTATCATTATTCTGTCTACATCTATAAAATAGTAATGATTCTCAAAAATGCAAATAAAATTTTAAAAAAAATGGAAAAAAACTGATGTTTTTGGTTATTTCCATCAGTTTTTATAAAAATTACTTGCAGTTGGGCAGGAATCCGCCCATTGCTTTGAGTTTTTTCTGTAAAGTTTTCACATCGATACTGCGAACGTCGCCATCGGGTTGTTGAGCGGCTAAGCCGGCCGCCATACCTAAGGCCTGCCCCATAATGTAGCAACCCGGCATGGTGCGGATAGAGGCCTGCATGTATTGGTCTGAACTTACACAGCGGCCGCCGCACAGCAGATTGTTAAAATTCTTTACGGTCAACGCACGGTATGGAATGCCGTAGCTTTCGCCGGTGGCGTATTCCAAGCCGAAAATCAACTTGCGGAACTCCTCCTGGTCGGCTTCGGCGGGGCTGGCGGGATGAATATCAATCGGGTAGCAGTAGCGGCCGATTTCGTCTTCAAATACTCGTCTGGCCCGATAATCGTCAATCGTCATAATATAGTCGGCCACCACGCGGCGGGAGACTCGCACGCCCATTATGGCGGCGGTAAAGGTAAGTTCGGCATTTTCAAAGCCCGGCACATACTTGCGGTAAAAGTTGGCAAACTCCACGGACTGTTTGCGCCCTTCCATCATGCCGGCGGACAACGACTCTTCAGACAACGGATTTAAGTCGAACAGATGCCCCATATTGCCGCCGCCCAACGTAATGCCGGTGGGGTTAATGCCGGTGTGATGCGGATCGGGATTACGGAACACGCCGTCTTTAAAGGCTTGAGGCAGATAGCTTTGAGCCGAAACGGTGTCGGCAAAGCGTTTTTTCCAGTCGATCCCGGCCCAGTGGCTGGTAAGGGTGGAGGGCATAATGTGGCCGTTGGCGTCGCCATACATAAATTCGGCGCCGGAGCGGGCGGCCAGGTCGCCGTCGCCGGTGGTGTCGATAAACACTTTAGCGGCTACGGCAAAGATACCGCTTTTACCGTTAAACACGGCATAATTAACGTTTTTGCCGGAAGTTTCGCTGCCGATAAAGTTGGAAAAGAACGAGACTTCCACGCCGGATTCGGTGCATTGTTCGTCATAAATACGTTTTAATTTTTCTACATTAATGCAACGGCCGCCGAAGCCGTAATCGCATTCAGCGTTTAAGCGGTCTTTAACTTCGCGGCCGAAGCCGTCGGCGCAAAAGTTGATACCGTCGGAAAACGTCATAAAAACGGGTACGCCGCCAATGGTTCCCAAGCCGCCCAAGGCGCCGGTATTTTCGGCCAGAAACACGGTAGCGCCGTTACGAGCCGCCACGACCGCGGCCGCCACGCCGGTGGGTCCGCCGCCGACCACGCAAACGTCAACACTTTTTTTAACTGGAATTTCTCTGGAAAAAAGCATGTTTTGTAAAACTCCTTGATTGTTATTATATACTCAATGAATTACAATAGCACAACTTCCGGATTTTGGAAGACGCAAAAAATAAAAACGTTAAATGTTTTTTTACTCAGGTTGATTTTATAAAAATATTTTTGCGGTAGAGCGGAAATTCATCAGGGCATTTTCGCCGATTTTCTGTTCGGGCTCTCCGGCATAGATTACGGTACCGGCGGCGGTTTTGTCATTCAATTTCCGGAGTGCGTCGATATTTTTAGTAAAATCTTTGGTAAAAGTGCGCCCGGCCTTGATTTCTATGGGGTGCAGTTTACGGGCAACACTATGCAGAAGGTCAATCTCCAAACCGTTGGAGTCTCTAAAAAAGTATAATTGAGCGTCTTTTCCGGCGTTATACCGGGCTTTTAACGCCTCTACCACCACCATATTTTCAAACAATCCGCCTAATAACGGGTCGCGAGCCGCCATAGCGGGGGTTTCAATTTCCAGCAAATACGCGGCCAGCCCGACTTCGGTAAAGTAGATTTTGGCCGATTTGGTCAATCTTTTGCCAAAATTTTCGTAATAAGGCGGCAGGCGGAAGATGATATAACTGGCCTCTAATACCGACAGCCATTCTGCAATGGTGGTGCCGGACACGCCGACATCATTACCTAAACTGCTTAAATTCACCAGTTGTCCGATTCGTCCGGCCAGTAATTTTATAAAGATTTCAAAAGCCGAGAGATTGCGTAAATTTATCAGTTGGCGGGCATCACGTTCCACATAGGTAAGGTAATAGTTACGATAATAACGCACCGGATCTAAATTTTCGGTATAAATCCGTGGCATAAACCCCTTAGTCAGATATTCGTCCCGATCCATGCTGATACCGTTGGCGGACAATTCGGCAATAGACAGCGGCAACAGTTGGAGTATGGCGGTGCGTCCGGCCAGCGACTGCGTGATTTGAGCTTTTAACGCCGGTTGATGACTGCCGGTAAGAATATAAGCGCCTTTTTGATTCAAACGATCGCTTTCGGTTTGAATATAGCTTAGCAACATGGGCAAACGTTGAATTTCGTCAATAATTACCGGCGGGGAATAACGCCGCAGAAATTCAACGGCATCCTGTTCCGCCAACGCACGTTCTTCCGGATTTTCCAGATTCACATAATTATAGTCCGGAAACTGCATTTGGGCCAACGTGGTTTTGCCGGATTGCCGGGGCCCGGTAATCGTTACTATCGGATATTGCCCGGATAGGTACGCTAATTCGGTTTGGATAGTACGTCTTATCATAATATGCCTCCTGTCGTTATAACAAAAACATATCATATTTTATGCAAATTACAAGTTGAACTTGGGATTTTCATAAAAATTAGCGGTATTGATCGGGTTTTTTTATGGTGGTGTGTTGTATTTTATGGTCTGATATGCTAAGTTAGTTATATATATGTATAGTAAAATAAGGAAGCAAAAGTGAGAAAAATACAATATTGGGGCGTGTTTGCGGCTTGGGTGCTGGTGTTGTGCGGCGGTTGTACCTGTTTGCCGGAGGGCGAGCCGCCGCCGGGACGGATTGTGGAGGGCATGGGAGCGGCTAAGCAGGAGTTTTTGCTGGCGAACGGCGTAAATTATATGGTAACCGAACTGGCGACGGCGTGTTTAACTATTCCAATCAAGGCGGGCAGTCGGGTGCAAATTTTATCTAATTCGGCTGTGGCGGCGGTTTTGGGCGATCGGGTGTTCAGCCAGATGAGCGACTTTGTGGCGTTGCAAAAAGTGGACTCCACCGCCGAGGCCGACTATATTTTAACGTCAACCTGGCTGGCGGTGGAGAGTGCCGCCGCCGGAACTTTTGAATGGAAAATGTCTTTAGCTCCGGTCGACGGCGAACCCAGTTTGTGGCACAGCACTATTTATATAAAGCCGCCGCCAAATCAGCAATAAAGTTGCCGCAGTCCGTAATGGCCTGTTGCGGCGTGGCGGCCTGTAAAACCTTATTTACCGCCGCGCTGCCCACCACCACCATTTGGGCATGCGGAGCAATCTGCCGCACCATTTCCGGCGTGGAAATGCCGAAACCCGCCGCAATCGGCAACGGTTGAGCGGCAATTTTAAACTTATGCAGTTCATCCAGCAGTTCCGGCGGCAACTCCCGGCGGACTCCGGTTACGCCACGCACGGTAATGCAGTAGGCAAAGCCTTTCATGCCCGTGGTAATGGCCTTGGCCCGTTCCGCATTGGTGGCGGGCGACAGGAGCGGAATTAGTCCCAAATCGTATTTTTGGCAGAACGGCAACAGCTCCTGACGTTCCTCCATCGGCAGATCCACCACCAGTAAAGCGTCGATTCCGGCTTGGGCGGCATCGCACGCTAAACTTTCCAAACCGTGATTCAGTAACACGTTATAGTAGCCGAACAACACCATGGGGGTGTCGGGAAATTGACGGCGGAGATTGGCGGCCACGGTTAAAATCTGTTTTAATGCAGCGCCGTTTTTCAGAGCGATTTGCCCGGCGGTCTGAATGACGGGGCCGTCGGCCATCGGGTCGGAAAACGGCACGCCGAGTTCCAGCAGATCCGCCCCGGAGCGAATGGCTTGGGCGGCAATTTCCTGAGAGGCGGCCACGGTGGGACAGCCCATAGTCAGATACACGGCCAGTGCGGTGCGGTTTTGGGCGGCACAGCGGGCAAACATATTTTCAATTCGTTGTGACATAATCAGTTCTCCAAATGTGAATTTTTATAATTTTTAATATTGTCCATATCCTTGTCGCCCCGACCGGATAAGCAGACGATAATGGCGTCTTCCGGGCGATATTTGGGGGCGTTTTTCAACGCCTGGGCGATGGCGTGGCTGGATTCCAACGCCGGAATAATGCCTTCGGTACGGCATAACGTGTCAAAGGCGGCAATGGCTTCATCGTCGGTTATCACCGTATACGAGGCTCGGCCGGAGTCGGCCAAAAAGCAGTGTTCGGGGCCGACACCGGGGTAATCGAGGCCGGCGGAAACGCTGTAAGCCTCCAGCACTTGGCCGTCGTCGGTCTGTAACAGATAATTTTTACAGCCGTGCAACACCCCTACCCGGCCGCCGTTAATGCTGGCGGCATGTTCGCCGGTGGCCAAGCCTTTACCGCCGGCCTCCACGCCAATCAAGTCCACCGGTTCATCGGCCAAAAATCCGGCAAAGATGCCCGTGGCGTTACTGCCGCCGCCGACACAGGCAATGACCTCTTTGGGCAATTTTCCGGTTTTGGCAAAAATCTGTTTACGGGCTTCACGGCCGATAACGCTTTGGAACTCTTTTACCATGAGTGGATAAGGGTGCGGCCCCGCCACGGTGCCGATGACATAAAACGAGTCTTCACAAGTGGCAACCCAGTTACGAATCGCCTCATTCATTGCATCTTTTAAAGTTTTAGAGCCGGACTCCACGCTGATGACGTTCGCACCCAGCGCCCGCATCCGATCCACGTTCGGGGCTTGGCGGGCAATGTCCACCGCACCCATAAAAACGTCGCACGGCATCCCGAACAGAGCGGCGACGGTGGCGGTGGCGACGCCGTGCATTCCGGCGCCGGTTTCGGCAATCAGCCGCCGTTTGTGCATGCGTTTGGCCAGTAAAGCCTGCCCTAAAGCGTTATTGATTTTATGCGCTCCGGTGTGATTAAGGTCCTCCCGTTTCAGATAAATCTGCGCTCCGCCTAATTGAGTGGAGAGGCGTTTGGCGTGATATAAGGGGGACTCCCGCCCCACGTAATCGGCCAAAAGCTGATGAAATTCCGCCATGAATGCCGGGTCTTTAATCGCCGCAAAAAACGCGGTTTCCAGCTCCAGCAAAGTGGGCAGTAAAGTTTCGGCCACATATTGACCGCCGTAAATTCCGTAATGTGTATTCATTTTATACTCCGTACTATGTTAATAAATTCTACTAATTTTTGATAATCTTTCTGTCCTTTAACCGTGGATTCCACGCCGCTGGAGACATCTACGCCGCAGGGGTTTACCTGCTTAACCGCTTCGATAACATTTTGAGCGTTCAAGCCGCCGGCCAGCATAATTGGATACTGTGCCGCCAGTTGTTTGGCGGTTTGCCAGTTGCAGGTTTGGCCGGAGCCGCCGCCGGGCGAGTCCAGCAGAAAACGGGCGATGTTCAGCTTACTTAACGCTGCCAGTTCCGTTGCCGCCGGATTGCTTTTGGCCACCCAGAGGGCAGGAACCTGCAAGCTGGCCAGATACTCCGGCGACTCGTTACCGTGGCACTGCACAATGTCCAGACTGCCCAGTTCCACCGCCCGGTAAATATACTCCGGCCGGGCATTGACAAACACCCCTACCCGACGGACACCGGACGGAATTCCGGCGAACAACGTGGCGAGTTGCTCCAGCGGCACAAACCGGGGCGACTTTTCATACAGCACCACGCCCAAATAGTCTACACCTAAACGGGCGGCGGCTTGAGCGGCGGCCGGAGTGGTTAAGCCGCAAATCTTAATTTCCATATAACAACTCCTGAAGCCGCTTGGCCGGGAGTTCGGCCCGCATCAAAGTTTCGCCCACCAGACAGGCGTGAGCTCCGGCGGCTTGAGCGGCGTGCAGATCGGCCGGAGTCTTAACCGCACTTTCACAAACCTTAATCACATGGGTCGGCAGTTGGGCAATCAGCTCCAGCGCCGTAGCCAAACTGGTGTGGAACGAATGCAGATTGCGGGCGTTCACCCCGATAATCTGCGGATGGCACGGCAAAACTTTTTCCAGCTCCGCCGCCGAATGAATCTCATACAGCACGACTAAATTCAAAGCGTCTGCCACCTGCGACAGCTCCAAAAGTTGCGTTGGCGTGAGCATGGCGGCAATCAGCAGTACCGCACTTGCCCCGAATAAGCGGGCTTGATAAATCTGATACGCATCAAAGATAAAGTCCTTACGCAACAAGGGGATATGCGTGGTGGCGGCTCTGGCGCGCATCAAATTTTCCCGACTGCCGGCAAAGAAGTCCGGTTCGGTAAGTACCGACAACGCCGCGGCTCCGGCATTTTCTAATTGCGCCGCTAAAAGCGTGGCATCCAGATCCGGGCGGATTATGCCTTTGGAGGGCGACGCCTTTTTCAGCTCCGCAATGATGTTGATTCCGGCCGGAGTTTCCTGCGTTAAGGCGGCGGCAAAACTGCGGTTGTCCGGCGGCAGTTGCGCCACGGCCTGTTGGAGCAACGTTAACGGCAAAACCTGTTTTTCAAACTCCAACGCCGGTTGGCGACGCTTGATAATCGTGGCTAAGATATCAGATTCAGCAGGCATTGGCGGCCTCCAGCAGGGCTTGAAATTTGGCCATGGCGTTGCCGGAGTCGATGGCATTGGCGGCCTGATTTACGCCGTCGTGCAAATCTTCGGCGAGTCCGGCGGTTAAGATTACCGCCCCGGCGTTTAACAGCACCACTTTCCGCCGTGATGAGTGGTCTGAACCATTTAAAATATTCAGCATGATTTGAGCGTTCACCGCCGGGTCGCCGCCCTGAAGTTCGGCTGGGTCGGAGACGTCGCCCACATAAAGTTCGGGCAAAAGTTCGCTGGTGCGGATTTCGCCATTGTTCAATTCGGTAACTCTGGTGGGGGCAAAACAACTGATTTCGTCTAGCCCGTCCATGCCGTGAACCACCATGGCACGCTTGGAGCCGAGTTCACGCAGAACTTCGGCAAAAAGTTCGGTCAAATCGGGCGAATACACGCCTAAAAGCTGGCGTTTGGCTCCGGCGGGATTGATTAGAGGGCCCAGCAGGTTAAATGCGGTGGGGATGCCCAACTCTTTACGGATTAAGCGCATGTTGCCCATAATCGGATGCATTTTAGCGGCAAACAGAAAGCCGATGCCGTGTTCGGCAATACAGGCTTCCATCACCTCCGGCGGGGCGTCCAGATTCAGTCCGGCGGCGGATAGAACGTCGGCCGAACCGCACTTGCCGGTGGCGGCTCGATTGCCGTGCTTGGCCATGCAGACTCCGGCTCCGGCGGCCACAAAACAACTGGTGGTGGAGATATTAAAGGTGTTGGCGCCGTCGCCGCCGGTACCGACCACATCCACGATTTCCCGGTTGGCGCAGTCGATAAAAACGGCCTTGCGGCGCAGTAAGCGGGCGGCTCCGGTAAGTTCGGCCGCACCAACGCCTTTCATATTCAAGGCGGTTAAAAAAGCGCCGATTTGAGAGTGGGCAACTTTGCCGCCGGTTAAAAGCTCAAAGGCCGTTTCGGTTTCGTTGCCGGTTAAGTCCTGCCGGGCAATAAGTTTCTTTAAGTATGGGGTAAGCATGATTACCGCCCGCCTTTCCGGTTAAAGTCCTGCGCCATGGCGATAAAGTTGGCCAGCAGGCGTTTGCCGCCCACGGATAAGATGGATTCGGGGTGATATTGAACCGACTCAATCAGCAGGGTTTTATGGCGTAGAGCCATAATTTCGCCGTCTTCACTGCGGGCCGAGACCTCCAGTTCCGGCGGCAACGAGGCCTCTTCCACCGCCAGTGAATGGTAACGCACCGCTTTTACCGGCGAGGCAATGCCTTGGAAAATCCCTTTGCCGTCGTGCGTAACCTGCGAGACTTTACCATGCATAATCTGTTTGGCATGAACGATTTTACCGCCAAAATGACTGGCAATGGCCTGATGGCCTAAACAAACCCCGAACAACGGAATTTTTCCGGCGGCGGCGGCAATTAACTGCGGCATGATGCCGGCGTTTTCCGGGCGGCCGGGGCCGGGCGACAACAC
>CAZEHZ010000096.1:0-8924 GCA_964512385.1 uncultured Victivallaceae bacterium
TAACAAGTTCTAACATCTCGCCCCAATTCATGGCACACACACTGCCGGCTAACCAAGCCAGCAAGGCAGGCCAATTCGCCGGCGAAAATTTCATTTTTTCTAAAAAATCATACCGTTTATGATGCAAAATAAAATAATCTGCAATTATTATCGCTCCAATCGGCGGTATGAAGGTGCTCAACATGGTTAAATAGGCGCAAAAATTATTATACAGCCACATCGAAAACGCCGTCCCCACAACTCCGGCAATGATTACCAACAGTTTTTTCGGCAAATGCGTAATGTTTGACAATCCCAAACCGCTGGTATATAACGCATTATCATTAGTTGTCCAAATATTGAACCCCAATACCAGAATTCCGGCTATCAACAAGCCCTGTTTTTGCATTACAATACTGATGTCATTAGTCTGATACAAATTTGCTCCTACTGCGCCGAAAAAGAACATTAAGGAATTACCCAGAAAAAATGCCAAAATGGTAGCGAATACCGCAATTTTACTATTTTTAGCAAAACGGGCAAAATCGCCGGTTACCGTTCCGCCGGAAATAAAGTTTCCCACACTTAACGTAATGGCCAAAGACATGGGCAATGCAACCTCCGGCACATTATTCAGCACAATATTCAACCCGTCGTTCGTCGCCAACGCCATAGAGCTGGACACCAGCCCGAACACTAAAATTAGCGGCACGGCAATAATACTGAGCAACGTTAAGGCTTTAATTCCCCAAAATGCCGTAGCCGTCATTGCGGTACCGGCCAACACGCATAATACGTATTCATTTGAAGACGGAATGGCCGCTTTTACCGGAATCGCAAACATCGCCACCCCCACGCCAAACCAGCCGACTTGCGTAAAAGACAATATTACCGAGGTGAATTTTGAGCCGAAATAACCAAAGGAATACCTCGTTAACAGGTGCGTGGACAGCCCGGTTCTACAGGCGATATAAGCCAAAGTTCCGGTATATGCCCCTAAGAACAGATTGCCGACCAAGGTGGCAAAAATAAAATCTTTAAACGTGAGTTCCGCTCCTAACCGTGCGCCGGTCCACATGCTGGAGGAGAAAAAAGTAAACCCCAGCATAACCGTCAGCATAGGCCACCATGATCGTCTGGCCTCGGCGGGCACATGATTAAAGGTATAATCCTGGTCCATATACTCAACTCCCTTTATTTTAACAACTTGCTTACTTGCTCAATCTGTTTTTCCGCCACCTGCTTCAACTCTATTGAGTCGAACCGGGCGGCATTTATTTGCGGGAAACGCTCATTCAACAGTTCCTTATAGCTGGTTCCGGATTGTGCGAACTCTAAAATTTGTTTCCAATACGAGAGTACGTCATACACATATTCCGGCACGCAAAACGCTCTGGCGCCGGCGTCATAAATTGCGCATCGTTCCAACGGATACGCCGGATTTTCAAATTGCGACGCCATAAATTCCGGCGATAATTGTGCCTTATAGCGTAATAAATCGGTATCCGGCAAACAAATCCGCAACGGCAAATTTGCGGCGCCAACGGTAAAAATACCTTCTAAAAATATTACGGAGACGCCTTGAAAATTGGGGAATAAGCGGCGGCAATTTTCATCCATCCAGTTACAAATCTCCGTAGCTTTGGCCCCGCCGTAGGTAAAAAACACCACCGACTTAATTTGCACACCCTCTTGACGTGCCGACTGTAAAAGTTCATGAAACGCATATTTCAAACTGGTTCCGGTAGCCACCACATCACCTAAAACCAGCGAGGTATTGCGGGTAAAATAAAGTTTCCGGTAGGAATTTTCTGAAATCTGCCACGCTCCGGCGGTCAACTCCGGCCTGACCCGCTGAGCGCTTAAAAAACTGGTGGAGTGATTATTCCATTTTAACGCCTCGCCCAACGCCGCACGCAAACCAAAGTTCAACCCGCCGCGTAAAATCTGCACCACCGTTGTCTCTACTTCCCGCAACGCCAGCAACTCTAAATCATTCATAGCCTTAAGCACTGCAGTGCAAGCGGTTTGCAATTTTTCCGTATACTCCAGCCCGGCCACCGTAGAGTCATTACAAATCGCCCGGCTTTCGGGTGTGCTGGCAATATACTGCTTAAGCGGCAACCCGGTAGAAGCCACCTGATAAATGGCAACGTTATCATTTTTGTAAATATTATCTAAGTCCATACGGCTCCTGCATACGACAAATTGCGGCCGCTGAAAATCGCTTTTCAACAGACCGCAATAAGGTCAAAATAAATATTTAATCACCGCAAAGAGTCGCAAAACTTAGCCAATCGGCTGATTGCTTCACGAATATTTGCTTCACTGCATGCATAGGACAAACGGATATTGCCTTCCGCCCCGAAACAGGCGCACGGAATAACTGCCAGCAACTCTTTTTCCAGCAACTGTTTGCAGAATTCATTCGATGGCAGACCAAAACTGGAAATATCGCACAATAAATAGAACGCTCCTTGCGGACGAATACACTTTACGCCTTTAATTTCGCTGACCAGCGAGTAAATCAAATCGCGCCGCACCGCAAACGCCTGTCGCATTTTTTCCACTTCCGGCGCCGCTTCTTTTAATGCGGTAATCCCGGCCCACTGTACAAACGTGGTGGGATTGCTGGTGCTGTGGCTCTGAAACGCAATAATGCGTTTAGTCAGCCATAACGGAGCGGTTAAATACCCCAGCCGCCATCCGGTCATGGAATAAGTTTTGCTGAAGCCGTTGGTGGTAATGGTCAACTTGGCGATATCGTCATTCAGTGCGGCAATGCTGACATGGGGATGAGCGGCGTCATAAACGAGTTTTTCATAAATTTCGTCGGCCAAAACCATAATATTCTTTTCCACCGCCACCTTGGCAATGGCTTCCAGCGTGGACTTGCGATAAACTGCGCCGGTCGGGTTGCTGGGGGTGCAAAGAATCAGCAATTTGGTTTTCGGGGTAATTGCGGCGGCGAGTTCCGCCGGATCAATCTCATAGTTAGCTTCCGGATGAGTCGGCAAGGTTACAACTTCAGCACCGGTAGCCTTCACCATTTCCGGATAGCTTAACCAGTATGGCGACGGAATAATCACTTCATCTCCGGGGCCGCAGAGAGCGGCAACTGCGCTGAAAACGGAGAATTTGGCGCCGGGAGCAATTACAATCTGCTCAACCGTGGTTTTAATATTATTTTCGGCGGCAAATTTTTCTACAATCGCCTTTTTGAGTTCCAACAGTCCGCTGGCCGGTGTATAGTAAACTTTACCCTGATTGATAGCGTCGATACACGCCTGTTTAATAACGGCGGGTGTATCAAAGTCCGGCTCGCCGGCCGACATGCTTAATACGTCCATGCCCTGCTGTTTCATAGATTTGGCCATAGCGGCGATAGCCAATGTGGCTGACGGCGTAAGCCCACCCATAAAACCGGATAACTGTTGCAAATCCTGCATATAAGCTCCTTAGAAGTTTTGAGTTTTTAATCACTTTTACCGCGTATTAATGTAACGCAAAAAAGCGTTTTGTAAAGCTGAAAACTCAATTTTTCTCAATATTTGTCCCGCATCGGCATTATAAGTCTCTATTTTCGTGCTGTTCAGCTGGCGGTTTGATTGTTATTTCAACTGAATATGCTATATTAATATTTCATTGCAAAAATTTAAGGAGTATACATGTTTCTGATTACGTTTCAGCTGATTGTTGGGGTTGCACTGTTATATTATGGTGCCGAGTGGATGGTTAACGGCGGTGTGGGAATTGCAAAAAAATTTAAAGTGAGTCCTTTGATTATCGGTCTTACCTTAGTGGCGTTTGCCACCAGTGCGCCGGAGTTGACGGTGAGTCTGGATGCCGCATTAAGAGGGGCTGGCGATATTGCCATTGGTAATGTAGTTGGTTCAAACACCTGTAATATCGGGTTGATTCTGGGGATGGCGGCCTTAATTACGCCGGTGGCGGTTAATAAGCAGATGCTTAAAGTGGATGCGCCGGTAATGCTGATAAGTTTGATTGCGTTGGCGGTGGCCGGATACTATTGCAGTGGTTTCGGGCGGCTGGTCGGGGCGATATTTTTTATTGCGTTTGTCATTTATACGGTGTTAAACATCCGGGCCAGCCGTAAGGCAGAGGCCGCAATTATCCCGATGGCGGAAGCGGAGGCGGAAAATACCGTAAAACATAATATGTGGTGGTGTTTATTATTGGTGGTAGCCGGTATTGTCGCCTTGGTGGTAGGAGCGGGGCAGATGGTTTCCGGTGCGGTGGCCATTGGCCGGAAATGCGGCATGAGTGAAGCGGTAATTGCGCTTACCATTGTCTCCATCGGCACCAGTTTGCCGGAACTGGCCACCAGCGTAGTGGCGGCAATCAAGAAACAGAGCGATATTGCCGTGGGTAACGCCATTGGTTCAAACATCTTTAACACTTTAGTTATCATGGGTTTGGTTCCGTTAATCCAGCCGATAAAATCCGTTGGCGTAAACTTGGCGGACTGGGCAACGATGATTGCGGCCGGATTATTAGTAACTCTGTTTATGCGTACCGGCTATAAAATAAGTCGGATTGAGGGCGGAATTTTATTGGCACTTTATGTTGGCTATTTAGTCTATTTGGTAAGCCGTACCGTTACGCCATAATTGCAGTTTAGCGCTGTACGGCAGAGCGGCGGCCGCCGGGCTGGTGGAGGGCAGAATGATAATCGGCACCTGCAGATGCGGAAAAAACTTATGCAGATATTTTCCGGCCGCCGTGCCGTTACAGCAAATTTTCCTGACGTTGGGATATTTATTCAACAGTCCGGCAATGTCATTGGGCAACGCCTGCCGGATATTGCTGTCCAGACTTCCGGTTCGCCGGCAATCGCCGCAGACATCCCATAACGCCACTCCGTTATGGCACAGCAGTTTTAATCGTTCGTCATACGGCAAATCGGCAGAAACGCCATAAATATCGGCCATAATCCGCCAAAACGCATTATATTTAAACGCATAATACTGCTGTTTTTGCAGCGACGCCACACCGGGCATGGAGCCTAAAATCAGAATCCGGCAGTTTTCATCTATGCTGGGCTTAAAAGAGCAACACCGGTCTTGACGGTCATTCATACCGTAGCGCCTCAATCGGGTCTAAGCGTGATGCCTTCCACGCCGGATAGAATCCGAACACCATTCCAACCATGGCCGACACGAAAAATGCCGCCATCACCACCGTAGAACTTGACTCAATCGGCCACCCCAGCTTACTGTTTACCAGCAGAGCCGCCCCATGCCCCAATAAAATGCCAACCAGTCCGCCGACTAAACAAAGCATTACCGACTCAATCAGAAACTGCTTCAGAATATCACGCGCCCTTGCCCCGACCGCCATGCGGAGCCCGATTTCACGTGTCCGTTCCGTAACCGACACCAGCATAATATTCATGATTCCCACGCCGCCGACAATTAAGGAGATTAACGCCACTACCAGCAGTAAATTGCTCATCATCGTGGTGGTACTGCTTAAAGTTTTCATAAACTCGGCGGAGTTGCGAATCCAGAAGTCGTTTTCCGCCCCGTCTTTCAATTCGTGCCGTTCCCGCAATAAAGTTTCAATCTCGTTGCTGGCGGCATTTACGGTTTCCGATGCGGTTGCGCCAATCATAATCTGGTCTATCTGCACAAATTTAGGAATCAACAAGGTGTCGAACTCTAAATTTTCGCTTTGTTCCGGATAAAACGCCACGCCGGTAGCCGGATATAAATCGCTGGGCAAGGTGCTGGCGGTACTGGTGGTATTTGACGCCGAGCCTTTTTTCAGTCCGGTAATTCTGGAACGGATAGTCGTCCACGGTGCCACGACAATATCATCTTCATCCCGCCCCATCATATTGGCGCCTTTTTTCTCTAAAACGCCGACAATCTGGAAGGTAACATTTTTTACCCGCATGGTGGAGCCTACCGGCGAAGCACCGCCAAACAGTTCATTAACAATAGTTTGCCCCACCAGGCAAACTCTGCCGCCGTGGGTAATTTCCTCTTCAGAAAACGTTCTGCCGTCCGAAACATTCCAACTGCGAATCTTCAAATAATCGTTATTCACGCCCATAATCTGCTGCGCCGTCCAGTTTTTGCCGCCAAACACCAACTGGCTGGACGAGGTGCTGACAATGGGCGACACATACGCAACATTCATGCATTCCCGCCGAATCGCGTCGCAATCATCCGGTGTTAAAGACATTGCAGTCCCGGCCGCCTGCATTACGCCGCCGGGCGGTCGTGGCGTCCCCGGCATCACCACCAGCGTATTGGTTCCCATGCTTTCAATGGACTGCCGGATAGCGGTGCTGGAGCCGTTCCCGATTTCCATCATAGTAATAACGGCAGAAATCCCGATCACAATTCCCAGCGTGGTCAATAACGCTCTGGTGGGATTGCGTCTTAACGCCTTCAGTGCCACCATAATAGTTGTAAATGTAGACATAACAACACCTTAATCCTTTTTATCAAACACGCCGTCCGCCAATAAGCCGTCGTGAATATGAATTGAACGATTAGCGAATCCGGCGACTTCCGCATCATGAGTAACCAGAATTATGGTAATGCCGGATTTATTGAGTTCACTGAACATCCGCATGACATCCTCGCTGGTTTTCGAGTCCAGATTACCGGTAGGTTCATCGGCAAACAGTACCGGCGGATTATTGATTAACGCTCTGGCGATCGCCACCCGCTGTTGTTGTCCGCCGGAAAGTTGAGATGGAAAATGATACATGCGCTCCGCCAGTCCAACTTTTTCCAGCATGGCAATGCCGCGTTTTTTTGCCTCAACATTAGAAAGTTTATTGGTATATGCCAGCGGCATAATCACGTTTTCCAGTGCGGTAGTCCGTGGCAACAGATTAAAACTCTGGAATACAAAGCCGATTTTTTTATTCCGCACCATCGCCCGTTCGTCGCTGGAAATATAACCGACTTCCCGGTCATCCAGAAAATACTTGCCGGAGGTCGGCCGGTCCAGACACCCTAAAATATTCATCAGCGTGCTTTTGCCGGAGCCGGATGCTCCCATTAACGCCACATATTCGCCGCGCTGAATGCAAAACGAGAGCCCTTTAAGCACCGGCACCTGCATTTCGCCGATAAAATAGGTTTTCTTTAAATCTTTAAGTTCAATAAAACTTGGCATATGCACCTCAGCTCACTTTTTGGAATTGCTGTGCGGCGGTTTAGGCAGAAACGGGCTTCCGGAGTTACCGGATTTAACTTCGGCGGCGGCGGCAACGGTCTGCTGTCCCACAATCACCTCAGTTCCCGGAGTCAGTTTTCCGCTCAGGACTTCAGTATTCACGCCGTCATTCAGCCCCGCCTGTACAACCACGGGTTGCGGCTGATTATTTTCCAGCACCCACACCAACTGCTCATTTGCCTTCAATTCCGGCATAGCGGTATGTTCCGGTACATTAGACGGCTTAAACCGTAAAGCGGCATTCGGCACATATAAAGTATTTTTGCGTTCCGCCAAAATAAAATCGACATTAGCGGTAAGATACGGCAGTAACGTGCCGTCGGAATTATCGGTAACGATTTCGGCCACAAAAGTAACTACGTTTTGCGACATAGTGGCATTCAGCCGAATCTTCTGCACCTTGCCGGTAAACACTCGATTCTGAAATGCATCCACCGTAAAAGTTACCTCCTGCCCCACGGCAATCTGCCCCACATCGGCCTCATTTACGGACACCCACACCTGCATCCGCTTCAAGTCCTTAGCAATCAAAAACAGACTTGGTGCGCTCATACTGGAGTTCACGGTTTGGCCGATATTGACCCGGCGGTCAATAATCACGCCATTCACGGGGCTTTTAATCACGCAGTAGTCTAAATTCCACTTGGCCTTGCTCAGATTAGCTTGAGCGGCGTCCAAGGCGGCTTTAGCCTTGCTCACATCGGCGGAGTTAATTCGCACATTAGCTTCCGCCACCAGAAAATCCGCCTTAGCGCTGTCATAATCGCTGGCGGACATTACCTTTTGCGGATTAAGTAATTGAGCACGCTCCCAATTTGCCTTGGCCAGCTCCAGTTTTGCCTGATTCAAAGCGATATTGGCCTCCAGATTATCCAACGCCGCCGTGCTTTGTTCAACATTTGCCAAACACTGCTTGTATTCGGCGTCATACAACGCATCGTCAATATTGGCCAGCACCATGCCTTCAGTAACCACCGAACAGTAATCGATAGTTTTCCCATGTGAATCCCTGCCCAGCGTAATGATTCTGCCGCCGACTTGAGCGCCGACATTCACCAGCTCTTCGGGCTCCACTGTTCCGGTGGCACTGATTACACTGCGCATATCGCCCAGTTTAGCCGCCTGAGTGGAATACGAAACCACATTTTCCTGCACTGATTTTTTCTGATAAACCCACCAACCGCCCAATACGACAGCCGCCGCCACCGGCAATAATATAATTTTTCCGCTAATTTTCCGCATAAAAAAGACTCCTTGTTCACATTATTATAGACATGATAACGTGCGGAGTCTCCCGAATATTTTTGCGAAAGTAAAAAAAAACTAAAATTTGCCGCCCATAGCGTTAAAGACATCCAGCGACATTTTACCGATAAAATCTCTGGCATCGGAGTTGCTGGTGCAGTTTTGGGTAAAAATGGTCAACACATATTCATTGCCGTCCACCCAAAAAATTCCGGTTTCGTGTTCCAGATTTCCTAAAGTGCCGGACTTATGCGCCACCAGTAAATCTTCCGGCATATAGCGTTTAAAAGATTCGATATCCTTCTGCATGTTTAAAATATCAATCATCACCTTACAGGATTCCGGACTTACCAGTTCGCCCCGGCCGATCATGCCCAACAGCTTATCCATATCTTCGGCGCTGGACCAATTCTGCCGGCCCAATTTAGCGGCCTCAAAATCCAGCATTTTCCGCTGTAATTTGGTGTTTTTCAACCCGATTT
>CAZEHZ010000097.1:0-8883 GCA_964512385.1 uncultured Victivallaceae bacterium
CATTGCCTCAACAATATTCCGCCAGACCACAATTCCATAAAAAATCAGGACTCATATGGCTCTCGACGATTCTTTTCGTCATCAAAGCCAGCTATACCGCCAATTTGCCATGATGACACCATCGATTCAACCGCCAAGGAGTTTTCCGATTCCTATAAGGTTGCAAAACGTAATGACGAATAAAGACAAATACGCCAGGGAAATAAATCCGGGCGTACTTTAATTAGTTGATAATGCAAAGGTGTTGTGTTGTAGACTGCGTGAGCTGCGGTTTTTAGCATGTGCGCAAATTTTTGGACGCTATATGACTTTTTACTTCTTGCGTAATATGCCGGAGAAGCGTTTGCGCTTGGCTAACAGTAAGATATCACGAATTTTTTCCGGCGAAGCGGCCAGCGTCCACCGCTTTTCAAATGATGAACTTTGCAGCATCTGCGCAATGGCGGCCAGCATTTTTAAATGAAGATTACGGCAGTCTATGGTGCAGAAGAGAAAAAATACGGCATGAACCTCCGGCGCATGGGCGAATTTTATTCCGTTTACACTTTTTACTATAATCAATTCAAACTGATTTTTACCCTCCGTCAGTAAATGCGGAACCGCAACAAACGGCGTTAAAACCGTGCTGGAGAGATTTTCACGCTGTAAGAGTTTGCCGGCTAAGGCCGAGCCGTTGGGCGACAAGGTAATATTTTCACGGCACACCTTGGTACACAATTCCGTAAAACTGCAGGAGTCTTTTACTATAATGATTGGCGATTTCTCGATTAATTTATCAACTTCATCGGCCACAATTTCATCACGCGATAAAATAATTTCCCGCAGTTCCCGTTCCAAATTATTTAAAGGTATCCGGCGGCGGGTTAAACGCCGCATCAGGTGCATCAAGGCGTATTCCAAATGCACTTTCCGGCCAAACAGAAAATACAGCACAATGCCCACTATTACAATGGCAATGGAGATTTGTACGGCACCAATACCCAATTCCACAATTAATAACCCGAATAAAACCATGCTTAAAATCGGCGTCCACGGATAAAACGGTACATGGAAGCTGGGGCGGTAGTTCTGGATGTCGCTTTCGTGCAGAATGATAACCGACGCATTGGTTAGAATGAATGACAACATGATTACAGTGGATGCCACCGAAACCAACGACTCCAGCGGCAATAACTGCGCCACCACCATCGCCACTCCGGTAATCAGCAGCGCCGGCAACGGCATTTTCCGTTTACCGTAGGTGCGGCTGAAAAATTGCGGAATCAAATTGTCCCGCCCCATGGCATAGGGAAAGCGTGCCGCCGCCATCACGCCGGCGTTGGCCGTGGTAACAAACGCCATCATTGCCCCGAACGTAATAACGGCAAAGCCGGGCAGTCCGTAATAATTTCTGGCGGCGTCGGCCAACGGCGTAAATGAGTTGGCCAATTTGTCCGCCGGCAGGATTCCCACCGTAATTATTAAGGTGAGTACATATATTACTGCTACGGCTAAAATTGCGCCAATCATGCCCCACGGCAGATTGCGTTTAGGGTTCCTGACCTCTTCCGAAACACTGGCGACGTCCAGCAAACCGCCGAACGACACAAACACAAATGCGGCTTCGGCAAATAACGCCGAATAGTCTTTACCGGCGGCAAACAACGGTGAAAATCTGGAGACTTTTAACTCCGGGAACCCCAAAATAATGTAGACTCCCATGGCCAGAAAAAGTAAAATAACCATAACAATTTGTGCCATGGCCGCCTGTTTAGTGCCAATGATGTTCAGCATTAAAAACAATAATGTCAGCACAATGCCGCAAATTACCGGGGGAAAGTTGAAAAATTGATACAGCACTTCGGACATACCGAAAATTGCAAACGAACTTTTAAGCGCAATCGCACTCCAGTTCAATAACCCGGACACCGTCCCCGCCAGCGGCCCCATGCTGCGCCCGGTGTAGAAATAAATGCCGCCTGCCAGCGGCATGGCCGTTGCCAGTTCGATTGTGGCCATCGTGCCGACCAGGGCGCAGACTCCGGCCAGAAGATAGGCCAGAAATACCGCCGGGCCGATTTGCGAAAATGCCACTCCGGGCAGGATAAAAATTCCTGAACTGATCATGGCTCCGGCGGAGATGCAGAATACATCAGTCAGTCCTAAAGTTTTAGTCAGTTGGGTTGGTTTGTTCATCCACACCTCCAGTTTTAATTTTCATCACTCTTTTGTGAATCGCTACATATACTATGGCTACCAGTGCAGTGCCGGCAAAAATCCAACCGTAATTATCGGACAATAATTTTTCGCCGTAAGTTACCAGTTCCACATAATTTGCATCGCCGGCTAAACGCCCCAGCCACATGCCGATACCGGTTAAAATTATTACCCAGATGCCCGCCCCCAACGCCGTGAATAACGTGAACTTGGCCACATTCATTTTAGCCAAACCCGCCGGAATAGAGATTATTTGCCGTATCGCCGGTAATAAACGGCAGACAAAGGTGGCTAAGGCACCGTATTCCCGGAAGACCTCTTCGGCGCGATTTAAAGTTGGTTCATTCAAGAACAGGTATTTTCCATACTTGTGCAAGGCACTGCGTCCCAGCCAAAGAGCCAGATAATAGTTAATAAACGCCCCCAATAATGAACCTAATACGCCAAATAAAACCGCTCCGGCGGCATCTACCCACATGTTGCCGGTTAATAATTCACCGCGCGCCGCCAGAAAGCCGGCCGGAATCATTACCACTTCACTTGGAAACGGAATGAACGAACTCTCGATCGTCATAAACACAAATATGATTAAAAATCCCCAAATATGGGCGTATCCGGCAAAGTCGGCAATATGTTCCGCAATTAATTCCGTCATAATCAGTGATTTTCCTTTATGGTTTTTATTGGGCGGCGTGTTTGGTCTTGCGTTGCCGATAACTAATTATCAGCTGTTTTACG
Organism: uncultured Victivallaceae bacterium; assembly: GCA_964512385.1. Taxonomy (GTDB): domain Bacteria; phylum Verrucomicrobiota; class Lentisphaeria; order Victivallales; family Victivallaceae; genus CALXXL01. The sequence goes on from CAZEHZ010000097.1 coordinate 2,935, forward strand.
CCCCAATAGGTTAATGGTGTGGTAATGGCGGCCAAAAGCAGACCGCCGATGAAGAATGCTCCGGCTAATTCTGCACCGAGTTTTAATAATGCGTCATAGCTTTGCTCCCGCAGAACCTCTGCCATGGCCGCTTTACTGGCCGCATAAGAGAGCGAACCGCCAATCAGATGATTCCCCACCCAGCATTGCACCGGATAGATGAAAAATATAGTAACCTGATTAGTTAATAATGTACCGAATGTTGCTCCAATCTTACTGCCCTTCAGCAGAAAGGCAGTAGGAATAGAACAGAGCAATTGAAAACCGAACGGAATGGTGCAGCCGAAAAACATCCCGATGGCCCAGCCGCGGGCAATGTATTCCGGCGTAGCTTTTTCACGAACAATTTTGCAATAAAATCGGAGAATCTTACGTTTAAACCAGCTTTTATTCATCATTGTACGTCCCTCCTCTTTTTTATAATCTTGCATCAATCCGCAGGTTTTTCTATTCCTCAATAAAAATTTTGCGTATTGCCTCCGGGTCAGTTGCGGACATAATGGTGTTTATCTTAGTCGGTACGGATAAAACCTTGGCAATATGCGCCACAAACTGCAAATACGGTTGATTAACATTTTTCGGGCATAAACTCAGCACAAAAATATGCGTCTTCTCATCCGTGTTGCCGGTGGGGAGACAGCCGTGCCGGGAGATACCGATGGCCGCAATCAACCTGTCCGTGCCGTTGGTACGGGCATGAGGCAACGCAATGCCGCCGGGAATACAGGTGGAGATAATCGCTTCACGTTCCAGAGCGTCATTTTCGCAGAGCGTTTTATTATTCAAAAGTCCGGCATCGGCAAGTTTTTCCACTAACTCCCGAATCGCTCCGGTTTGGTCGGTGGCCTGCAGATTGGTAATCACGGCATTGGCCGGAATCACCTTGTCCAGCCGAACCGGAGATTTTACCGCGGCCGCCGCCTTTTCCGGGGCATTGTAAAGTACGGCATTGCCAAGTTCTCCGGGCGCCGCCAGTTCCTTTAATGAGGTCATGGAGTGATGAATTTCCACCAGAGTTTCATACATAACGGTACGAATCAACGGGACTTCATCCGCACTTGATTCAAAATCAAATTTGCCGTCGGTAATTTGTAATGAGAACGTAGTGCCTTCATTACGGAAGTGAGTCAGCCCGCCTTCACGGTCAATTTCTGAATGGCGGAAGCCTTCATGCCGGAAATTATCCTGCATTATCCGCAACACAAACTCCCGGATTACTTCCGATGGAATTTCATAAACGGTATGCACGGTGGCGGTATCTTTAATTTCGTGTCTGACGCCTTTGCCTTTTATCCCCAGCATGGCGGCCAGCAACGGCGGCGCCGCAACGGTGGTCAACAACGTCATGATAATTGCAATCCCGAACAGTTCGGAATTTATTACCGGCACTTTGCCGTCCGCCGTCATAATCATAGTGGTGGAGCCGATACCGGCGATGATTAACGCCACTTCACCACGTGGAATCATCCCCATGCCGATTCGTAACGAACCCAGCATGTTGAAATTCATAAAATATGCCGGCAAAGCACAACCGATGATTTTGGCAACGATGGCCAGCAACGCATACAGCAAACCGTATTTCAGCACAAACTCATTCCCGAATACCCGAACGTCCACCAGCATCCCCATTACCACAAAGAATACCGGCACCAGAAAACGATACACTCCGCCCAGATTACGCTGAATACTGAACGAAATATCGGTTTTGGACAAGCATAATCCCATTACATATGCCCCCACAATCATCGCCAGTCCGGCCTGTTCAAACATCCCGGCCAGCAGTAACGCCAGTCCTAAGGCTAAAACCGAAAAAGTGCCGGAGGGCGGAAATATCTTCAGCATTTGAGCAATCTTATGCGCAAAAAGCAGTCCAATGGCGGTAATTCCCAGCCAGATTCCAATGCTTTTTACGGCAATCATTCCAATACTGCCCCAAGCTACGGCACCACTGCCGCCAATGCCGGTGGCGCCGACAATACCCATTACAATGGCTAAACAGATAATGCCGAGAACATCGTCAATTACCGCCGCCGCTAAAATTGTAGTGCCTTCCGGCGAGTCGATACTCTTTTTTTCCGAAAGAATTCGAGCCGTAATTCCTACCGAGGTGGCGGTACATAAAATCCCCATAAACAGACAGCGCGGATCCATGAACGTAGTTTTAAACATCCATACCCCCAGCGCATCGCCGAAGCCGAACGAGAATATTACCCCGCCCAGCCCCACAATCGTTCCCGCCACCGAGTAACGGAAAAACATCCGCAAATCAGTTTCCAGCCCGGACATGAACAACAGGACGATAGACCCTAATGTCGCCAGTGCATAAAGCGGCGTTGATACCGGCAAGCCGTTGCCGTAAAACGGGAACAGCCCCTGCTCAAAGCCATGCAGCGGCAACCCCACCGCCCCCAGCACATACGGCCCGATTACAATACCGGCAATCAATTCCCCCAGCACCGACGGCACTTTCAACTTTTGGGCAATATTACCGAATATTCGTGCCGAGAATAAAATCACCCCAATTTGAATTGCTAAAACTGCAATTTGCATGGCAATAGACAGTTCTTCATTCATAATGGACTCCTTTTTACCCGGTCTGCCCGGTTTAAAACCACCGGAACAGACCGTGAATACAAATATTTCGTTATTACTATTATATTACTATAACCCGCCGCACAGTTTCAAAAGAACTCCGGCGGCTACTGCCGAACCGATTACTCCGGCTACGTTCGGCCCCATGGCGTGCATCAAAAGATAATTCTGGCTGTCATATTCCAAACCGAGTTTATTCGATACCCGTGCCGCCATCGGTACGGCGGATACCCCGGCCGACCCGATCAACGGATTAATCTTTTCTTTGCTGAACATGTTCATTAACTTGGCAAACAGCACGCCGCCGGCCGTAGCCAGACAGAACGCCACGCAACCCAGGAACAAAATCCCTAACGTCTGCGCACTTAAGAATTGATCCGCCGCCAATTTTGAACCCACCGCAATACCTAAAAAGATGGTAACAATGTTAATCAAGGCATTTTGAGCGGTCTGATTTAACCGTTCCACCACGCCGCATTCACGCATTAAGTTACCAAACATCAGCATACCGATTAACGGAGCGGCGTCCGGCAATAAGCACAAACAAAGCAACGTAATGGTAATCGGGAAAACAATTTTTTCAATTTTAGATACCGGCCGCAACTGCTTCATACGGATTTTACGCTCTTCCGGATTCGTGCAAAGCCGCATAATCGGCGGTTGAATAATCGGCACCAACGCCATATAACTGTACGCCGCCACCGCCACCGCCCCTAACAACGATGGGGACAAACGGGTGCAAAGGAAAATAGACGTCGGCCCGTCGGCCCCGCCGATAATCCCGATGGAGGCCGCATCTTTCATGCCGAACTCAATGCCCGGAATCACATTTAAAGCCAACGCTCCCAGCAACGCACCAAAAATCCCGATTTGCGCCGCGCCGCCCAGCAATGCCGTTTTCGGGTTGGCAATCAACGGCCCGAAGTCCGTCATCGCTCCCACCCCCAGGAAAATCAACAGCGGAAAAACTCCCGATTCAATACCAACCTGATAAATATAGTATTGCAATCCACCGGGGCCGCTGATTCCGGCCAGCGGAATATTGGCCAGCAACGCACCAAAACCAATCGGCAACAGCAGTAAAGGCTCAAAGTCTTTTACAATCGCCAGATAAATCAATACCAGCGCAATTACCACCATAATGATATGACCGATACCCAACACCCAGGTTTTGGGGAAGTTGGCCACGGTTTGCGAATAGATGTCATAAATCCCGGTGCTTTTCCATAAACCGACCAAGGCCTCGCCCCAGCCGGGCAACGGTTTTTCGATATTCCCTTCCGCCAGTGAGTTATGGTAAAATGCCGCCGGACAAAACTCGGCAATTACTTCGCCGGGGTTAATCATCGCCGCCGGTGCAAGCTGTTTGCCGATTTGCATACATACCATCGATTGAGCTATTTTCAGTTTACCTTTCGTCCGGCCGTCCGGCTTCATCGCCATCAACTCCGTGCCTTCCGCCAGCTGAACGCCGGACGAAAAACTCAGCGAATACACGGTCATCGGCTTATTCCACATATAGACCAGATATATTTTGCCGTAGTTGGGGTCGGTCGGCAGTAAGTTGCTGATTTGGAAACTGCAGAACATTTCATCGGGGGCGGAGAACAACGGGGCCGACACCACATTTTCCGCACCGAATTTAGCTTTTAACGCATCCAGCGTAGCCGGCATGGGGTCCTGTTCCGGCAAACTGATTTTAGAGCCGGAAATGGCTTGGCCAAACATAACGCCGGATAACAGCATGGTCAGCAGAATAGTAAAAAGTTTTATATATTTTCTCATTTCGTTACCTCAATCTGGAAAAGTATCTGTTCGGCGGCCACCACATCTTTCGGCGCCACCAAAACGTCATGAACCGTGCCGGAGATGTCGGATCGGATTTCAGTTTCCATCTTCATTGCTTCAATTACCGCAATTACATCCCCAACGGCAATTTGATCACCGATATTTACGGCAATTTTAATCATCGTGCCCGGCAGTGGCGACTTGATGTCTACAATAGATGATTCAGCCGTCTTAGCGACTGCCGGTGCCGCCGCCGCACTCTCCGCCGGAGACTTATAGCCGGCCGGAGCAACTTTTACATTAATAGTTTTTCCATTTACTTGCACATCTATATTTTCCGGCTTGCCGGTGTGATTGTTAATGTGATATTTTTGCACCGCATCCGCCACGGCACGGGCAAGGTCATTATCCGTCAAGCCGGCCGATGACGATGCCGCTGAACGCCGGGTTTTCGGCGCCGCAGTTTTTGGTTCAAGAAACCCGGCGTAAGGTTTCAGTAATTTTGAGGTTAGTTTCATAATCCAGATCATGATGATCAAGAACAGATAAACCATCCCCATGCCAAGTATCATGGCCTTAAGACCATCCCATAATAATTGAGGATTCATTTGCTTTTTCCTGGTTCGATTTTTTTCTGCAGATAGAATAAGCGTGTTTTATTATTGCGTTTTTACCTGATAAATTTAAAAAAATGCAGAAAATAAACACGTTTTGCCATAAAATAATGGCACAATATAAGGCGATAGGCACAAAATTAGTTTTGATTTACCGCCTGCGTAAGCCTAAAAAGACTTAAGCCGTCAATGGTCCGGCTCGAACCGGCAGTGATGATCTCAGGAATATTTGAAGAACAAAGGATGCTGAAAACTGAATTGGGTGCGATTTTTGGTCGGCAAACAATTCAAGACAAATAAACATATAAAAACAGGATAAAAGTAACTGCATAGCTTGCAGTACCTGATTTTGAAAAGTACGTTCAGTTTTCAAACTGCACTGAAGAAACGGCATGGGATTCGCCATTAACGCATATGGTTGTTCTTCCGGCGAACTATTCTGCTGCATGGTGATAAGTGAATTATTATTGCAAATCACTCCATATTCATACTGGTACGAGTTTGCGGTGTTTGAGCAACACAGAAAAAGCAACAGCAACATAACTCCGCCAATAGCGGCAAGACAAAAAGAGCACATATTCCGTTTAAGAAAAACGGAACCCGGCCAGCCTTGATTTTTATTAGCATTGCTATACATATATACTGCTCCTAAAATGGTTCAAATAATATACAACGGCGAAAATCTTTTACAAGTACCCAAACTATTAAAATGCCGTGTTTTATTCATCTATTTTTGTATCATGCGCAACCCGAATTTTTATGATTATGGGAAACGATAAACAAAAATGGAATGTATTGGGGGACTGCTGGAATCAATTATGCCGGAAAACATGGTAGTGTATAAAAAAATGGTATGACCGAGGGGATATGAACCCATGACCTTCTGCTCCGGAGGCAGACGCTCTATCAAGCTGAG
>CAZEHZ010000098.1:0-8869 GCA_964512385.1 uncultured Victivallaceae bacterium
ACGCCACAAAGCACATGGCACATAATAAACTTAAGTAGATAATATTATGCCGCAACCGCCGGAAGCGCATCCGGCGCAAACTGGAATCCAGCAAACTGTGCCCAAAATCGTTCAAATTCTGATTCCTCAGCAAACACCCCGCCGCCAGCACCGCCGACGGATATGCCCCGGATAACGGAAATTCACCCGTTTCCAAACGCAACGCACCGGCAATATCCGCCAAATGCGTCAATTTAGCGGCCTGCACAAAACTGTTTGCCATAACCACCTGCCGCAATCCGTTCCGCACCGGCCTTAACACGCAGTCCGGCTCCACAAACGGCAAATATATCTCATCTTTATCCAAATCGCCGTCAATCGTCATGAACGGATGCCACAGCGCATCCACTTTTATTCCGGCATAATTCATTCCGTTTTGCAATGCCGTCAACTGCTCTTTACGAATTGCCATCATCCGCACCCGCAGTTGATTATTCGGCAGACGATTCATAATCCGGTAGGTCCAGCGCAAACTGTTGGCGGCGGCGGGAAAAACATCATTTACCTCAAAACTTAACGCCTCTTCCAGCTCCTTGCCGGCCAATGGCGGCAAAGCCCGCTCCACCACCACACACTCCGGCAGATATCCGGCCATGGCAACGAGGTCTTCTTCGGCCGGCTGCATTTCGGCCAATACATTTTTCAACCGTTCGCCAAAGCTCTGATGCCCGGCGGTGTCCGAGATATAAGAGAGCAAACGCAGTTCACCGGAGCTTTTCAACTCCAGTCTTACCGCATAGACCCGATACTGATGATCCCAGCTTATTCCCAAGCCGCACTTGCTCATTATACACCTTTTTTATATTACATGAAAATAACAATCATACATAAAAACACCAGTAATATATACACATTTCCCCGTTCACGCAACCCATTTTCTTATAAAAAGTCTAAAAACATCAATTATTTTTCTCCGTAGTCAGCAAATGAGGAGTTGACGATGGCGATTTAACGTATTATATTATACCATTATGAATACGGAAATAACAAATTTGACGGAGTGGACACTCGAAAAGTTACTCAATACTATCGAGTATCATAACCACCGTTACTGGAATTTAGGCGAGCCGGAGATTTCGGATGACGCTTATGATGCGTTATTGCTGGAATTACGCAACCGTGATCCCCAGCATCCGTTACTGAAAAAGATTCACGCTCAGCATGTCTCCGCCAACTGCGGAAAAATCAAACTTGCCACCCCCATGCTCTCGTTAGACAAAGCATACAGTCTGGACGAAGTTTTGGACTGGGCTAAAAAATATATTCGCACCTCCGACGAACTTTTACTGGTACAACCCAAATATGACGGTATTTCCGCTGATTTTGACGGCCGTATTCTGGCGACTCGAGGCGACGGCGAAACCGGCGAAAATATTACCGATAAATTGCCGTTGCTGGAATTGGAGACTCGTGATTATCGGGGCGTGCTAAACCGCCCGGCTCGTGGCGAAATTATTATCCGCTCCGACGATTTTGCCACCTTATACCGCCATATTCAAAAGCGTGGCGGCGGCGTTTATAAAAACTCCCGTAACGCCGTGGCCGGCATCATGGGTCTGAAAGATATTACCGACATGCTGAAACAACACGCCAAACTGACGCTGGTTGACTATGATTTGTGGAGCAAACAGATAAAATTCAGTGCGTTGGCAAAAGTTTTCGCCGAGCTGATTGCCGAAGTTGAGCAGCTGCCATATCCCACAGACGGCGTAGTGTTTAAATTGGCGGACACCGCTTATGCCGACTCACTGGGAGCTACGGCGCATCACCCCCGCGGGCAAATCGCCTTTAAGTTTTCCGGCATCCGGCGGCAAAGCAAACTTTTAAGCGTCGAGTGGAGCTTCGGCAAAAGCGTATTGACGCCGGTGGCAAATTTAGAGCCGGTGGAAATCGGCGGCGTTACCATTAAGCGGGCTACACTGCATAATATCCAAAATGTGCTGGATATGGATATTCAAGTGGGCGATACAGTTACCGTGGAGCGGGCCGGCGACGTTATTCCATACATTGTCTCCCGTGAAGAAGGCAAAGAGCGACGCTCCGCCTTAATTACCGAATGCCCCTCCTGCCATACGCCGCTTAAGCGTTCCGGGCCGGAACTTTACTGCCCGAACCCGGACTGCCTTGAAACTAATTTGCAAAAATTGGCCGCCGCAGTAAAAAACATTGGCATTGAACAACTTGGCGAGCCGACTCTACGCAAAATGATGCTTCGTCTGCAGGTAAAAAACTTAGCTGATGTCTTTCGCTTAAGCAAGGCGGATTTATTACAGTTGGATTCATTTGCCGAAAAATCGGCCGACAATTTATTTAATGAGATTCAAACCGCCCGTCAAACGGCGCCATTTCAACTTTTGGCGGCTTTAAACATTCCCAATATCGGCCCGAATGTCGCTAAAGTGCTGTTGAGTCATTATGATTTTGAACAGTTGGCAACCTGTTCGGCCGACGAATTAATGCAGGTTCCCGGTATCGGAGTGGAACGTGCCAGAGCGTTGGCGGAAGAACTTCATAACCGGCAAGCCGAAATCGCCGACCTGCTGACGGTAATCAATTTATCCCAAGCCGCCAACCATGCCGACGACTTAAAACCGACCATCTGCTTTACCGGAAAAATGCCGGAAAAACGCTCTTTTTATGAAAATTTGGCTCGTGAACGGGGTTATTCCCCGGTGGATAATGTTACCAAAAACTTATCACTGCTGGTTACGTCCGAATCTGACCGTTCCTCCGGCAAAACCGCCAAAGCCGTCAAATCCGGAGTGCGGATTATGACGTTGGAGGAATTTTTAAACGCCGCTCCCGCCGTTGATGATTTATTTACCACCCAAACGGCACCGGAAACGGAAACACCCCATGCCGACAATGTTCATCAGCATGGGGCGGAACAACTTACCTTAGGCTTTTAGCCGTAAAAAATCACCTTTTGCATAATCGACTAATATAAACTTTAATCTCATCCAGCGGCCAATCAACGTGCCGCTTTTATTTTTTCAGACTACCGTTCATCTTTCGGGGTTAAAATTGGCGTACCCGGATTCGGCATCGGCGGATTGCCGGTTTGCGTTTCATTGGTCGTAATTTTACGTTCACGCACAAATAAAATATCGCCAACCGGACGTTGATATGTACCGCCCTGCGGCTTGTTCATGCGTCCGTAAGCCTTAGTCCACATGGTGGAGGAGCCGCCGCCGTCGGCATTAAAGGCTTCATAACAGCCCAAACTAATCATATAATCGGCCAACTCTTTACAGGTTACGGCGTGGCGGCCGGAATATTCGTCCACCACCACCATATACAATTTTTGTCTGGTACTGCTGACTCCCAATGCGGTGCGAGCCCGGCGGGATAAAATAATTCCCGATGAATCACTGGTAACTTTTAATAATTCATTATAAACTTTCCCCTGTTGAACCAGAACCGGATAACCCCAGCGGATATTATCCGCCATGCCAGCGTTAAACTTTTTGGGAACGGCAACGCCGGCATACTTATTATGCACCCAGAAATAGCCTTCAGTGTATGACGACAGTGTACCGTTATTGGATTTAAAATAACGCCCCTGCGCCTTTACCAGCCCCACGGCATTAGTTGGTGTAGCCATGTCAAAAAAGCCCAAATTAACCGCCGCCAAAGCACCGTAGCGATTGCCCAAAGATGCGGTACTTTCGCGCAAGTTATTAACGCATAAGCCGATAGCCACTTCTAAGTTATCCTTGGACAAATCAACTTCAAGCACATAAATTTCCTGATATCCGCCATATAAACTGGCATAGGTATACTTATTATATGTAACCCCGTCAGTCAATTTATATGTTGTAGTGGTGGTGGGGGTGTAAGCAGCAAACAAACTGCCGGCCAGCACACATAGAAACAAAAGTAAAAACTTTTTCATTGGCATCCTCCAAAAATATTTTTATTCAATAACACATTTATAGTATAGAACAAAAAATGCCAAAAGTCAATAGGATTTTTGAGAATTTTTAACAATTTTGCAGCAATCTGCGTTCTATATTCGGATCTGCGGCCGCCATTTTCCAATATTCTTCACTATGTTCAAGCGGCGCCTCCTGCAAATATTGCAGAAAATCCGCTTTATCGGCTAAAGTCCCCGCCTTCCCCCGCCATTCGCCATGAAAACCACGGCCACGCAGGTAATCCAAAACGATTTTCCGTGCCATGCGGATACCTTTATCTTCGCCATAAAATTCCAGCATCTCCAGCACCTGAAATCGTATCATCATCAATAATTCAGCCAGCGTCGGCGGCACAAAACTCTCACCTTGAGTTAACTCCTGAAATATCCACGGATTACCCTGCGAGCCTCTGGCTACCATATAGCGACTGCAAAGACAATTCGCTTTCGCCTCCGCAAAACTTTTTGCCCCCATAATTCCGCCATTGGCAATAATCGGAATCTTAACCGCCTTTACCGCCTGATTTATAATCTCAAACGCAACCGGTCCGGCATAAAATTTTTCGGCAATCCGCCCATGAATCGTAATTGCCTGTGCCCCGGCGTCGGCCAGCTTTTGCACCAACTGCAGTGTTTCGTCGCTATTATCTTCGCTCAAAATACGAATTTTAACACTTACCGGGTGCGTGGAGTTATCCGCAATAATTTTAAATAACTCCACCGCCCTCTCCACCTGCCGGCCCAAGGCGGAACCCGCCCCTTTTTTTGTTACTTTTGGCACCGGGCAGCCCAGATTAAAATCAACAACGTCAAAGTTGTAATCATTTAACAACCGGACCGCCGTCCGCAAATGGTCGGGGTTATTGGACACTAATTGGACACCAAGCCACGGTTCATCCTCGCCACGGGTCAACATTTTCTCTGTCCGTTCACGAGCATAAACCAAGGCCGACGCATCAATCATTTCTGTAAATGCATACAAACAACCACACTTACGCACCGCCCGGCGATACGGTAAGTCCGTATAGCCGGAAAGCGGTGCCAGCAGGATTGCTCCGGCAGGATATAACGCCATATCAGTTACAGCGCCGCCAGAGTATTTTTATAATTTTCAACCAGTTCATCCACGGCAACATCGGCCACGGTTTCACCGTTCGCTTTTATGCTTAACGTGTTGGAGTCATTAACTTTACCTACGCAGGCAAACGGGATCCCAGCCAGCAGAGCTTCAAATTGCGCCTGTTTTTCCGGCGCAATGGTAGCAATAAAACGGCTGTTGGATTCCGAGAACAACGTTTCCAGCACACTGCATTTTTCTGCGCCCGGCACCTTTGCCAAGTCAATATCCAAGCCCAACCGACCGCCAATCGCCACTTTACTGAAGCCAACCGCCAAACCGCCCAAAGCCGGTGTATGTAACGAATGAATCAGTTCCTGTTCCGTTGCCGCTCCAATCTGCGCATAAGTCTTTAACGCTAAGGCCGAATCAACTTTCGGTACGGCATTGCCGGTGGCGTTCAACATAAAGAAATACTCACTGCCGCCGAGTTCCGGCATGGTATTACCGATGACATAAACCAGATCGCCAACCTTTTTGGCATCCAGAGTTACGGCCTTGGCAATATCATCCATCTTGCTGATGGCACTGAACAATACTGACGGCGGAATAGAAATCTTGCGCCCGCCTCTGGTACTGTCATTTTTCATGCTGTCTTTGCCGGAAATGCATGGCACTTTATAAATTTTGGTAAATTCATATAACGCTTGATTGGCACGCACCAACTGCGCCAGTTTGTATTCCCCGTCTGGAGTCTTTTCGCTCTGAACCGGGTCCGGCCAGCAGAAATTGTCCAGTCCGGCAATATGACCGAGTTTACCGCCCACCGCAATAATCCGGCGCACCGCCAAGTCGATGCTGGACGCCATCATCCAATAGGTATCCACATCGCTGTAATGCGGCAGAATTGCGGCCGACAACACCACACCTTCCCGGCTTAACGGTTCAATCATCGTTACAGTGGCGTCGCTGACCACATCACGGCACTTGCCGATAAACGGCTTGATTACGCTCAAACCTTTTACTTCATGGTCATATTGACGAGCTTTAGTTTCATCACTGCAGATATTTAATCTGGCCAGCATCGCTTTAATATCTTCCGCCGCATTGCGCCCGGCAAACTGCGGCTCGGCAAAATGCGGACGCTGCCACACGGCATTAAGTTCCAACCGGGGCAACCCGTTGTGCATAAAGTCGATATCCAGATAGCAAACAGTTTCACCGTCATACAGCATGTGGAATTTGCCGCTGTCGGTAAATTCGCCCAATACAGAAATTTCTACATCACGAGCCGCCGCCAACTCCTGAAATTCCACAATTTTTTCCGGTGGAACCGCAAAACTCATGCGTTCCTGCGCTTCCGATACCAGAATTTCCCACGGCGCCAACCCCGCATATTTTACCGGAGCCTTAGCCAAGTCCACCTTACAGCCGCCGCATAACGACGCCATTTCACCTACGCTGGAGGATAAACCACCCGCACCATTATCGGTGATAAAGCGATATAAACCACGTTCACGAGCTTCATAAATAAAGTCGCCCAGTTTCTTCTGAGTAATCGGGTCGCCAATCTGCACGGCCTGCACCGGACTGTCTTTATGCAGTTCTTCACTGGAGAATGTAGCACCGTGAATCCCGTCTTTACCGATTCGGCCGCCGCCCATCACCACTAAATCGCCCGGCTTAATCTCTTTTTCAAAGCCTTTTACCTTGCCGATCTGCCGGGGCAGTGTGCCGACGGTACCGCAATATACCAACGGTTTACCCAAGTAACGGTCATCAAAATATTCCCAGCCCAAGCCATACGGAATACCGCTCTGATTACCGCCGTCAATTACGCCTTTATGGACACCGTCACGCAAGCGGCGTGGATGCAGTAAGCCCTCCGGCACCTCTTTATTTTCGGTAAACGGCGAACCTAAGCAGTAGCCCCAAACGTTAATCAACAGATTTGCCCCCTGCCCGGTACCCATCGGGTCGCGATTTACGCCCACAATCCCGGTCATGGCGCCGCCGTAAGGATCCAAAGCCGACGGGCTGTTATGAGTTTCCACCTTATAAACTAAATCCACCTTGTCATTAAAGGTTATGACGCCGGCGTTATCATGGAAAACCGAGACCAGAAAATCAACTTCTTCGCCAATTTCATTGGTACTGCGTTTAATAAAACTCTTATAGCAGGAAACGATGCGTTCCGCCGTGCCGGATTCTTCGTCTTTATAATTGATAATCGCATCAAAAATTTTGTGCTTGCAGTGTTCGCTCCAAGTCTGCGCCAGAACTTCCAGCTCCACATCGGTGGGTTGACTGGTTAAATTATACTTGGCACGTCCTTCGGCGGTGCGGAAATAGGTCTGAATAACCTTCATCTCCTCCAAAGTCAAAGCCAAAATACCTTTTTTGCTGATATTAAGCAGTTGTTCATCGGTAACATCCAAATCATAGGTTTTTACCGGCACACTGCCCACGGCATTGATAATCGGCATATTTAACGGAATGCCATTCCCTAATTCGGTTGCCGACAATACTTTTACCGACTGAATCAACTCATTAGCCAGCAAACCTTTAGCAATGCTTTCCACCTGTTCACGGGTCAAATCTTTCCCGAACAGCATGTACTCCACCGAACTGAAAATCTGTTCATCTTTGGTCAACTTGCGTCTCACAATGTCGCCAATCGCCTCATGTGCGGAACGGCCGACGTTGTCCGTTACACCGGGTTTAAAGCCGACTGCCACCAGAAAGTCGCATTTGGTATCGGCGGCCATTTTTTCGCCTTCAACTTGTACACGACTGTTCTGCAGTACCGGATTTACCAGATAATGCGCCACCTGCGACGCTTCATCGGCACTGATGTTCGCCATTACGGTATATACATCACGAGTTACCACTTTGTCCAGCGCAATGCCCAGAAAATCGGCAATCTGCTTCTTTACCCCTTCACCGCGCGAATCGCGCCACCGGGCCAACGGAGAGATTTCAATTCGATAACAATTCATCTTCAGACCTTTATATATAATATACGTTAATATCTTTACTGTTTGTCCGTTTTTTCCTCATCCACCGCCGCCAGCAAATCGGCAAAGTCAAACTGCCCGAAGGTGCGATGTATCAATTCCTGCGGCCAGCTGGTCAGCAATTTGGCAAACGCATTCATCGTTGCCATCGTTGCCCGGAACAGATTTGTTGCCACATCCTGTTCAATAGACGTCATCAGAATATCAAACGTCTTATAGGCTTCCTGCTTATACTCCACCAGCGGGTCTTTTTGCGCATACACCCGTAAATTGATGCTGGTACGCAAATGGTCCATGGTATACAAGTGATTCTGCCAATGGCGGTCAATCGCATCCAGCAGAACATGCCGTTCCAGATAAACCCGCTGTTCCGGCGGCAACGGCGCATTTTTGATCTTATACGCCATTTCAATCCGGTCAATAATCTGCATTACCAAAGCATCTTTATTTACCAGAACATTATGTTCCATGCCGGCGGTAAGTTCTTCTTCCTTAAAATTCAACGGGAAAGTAAGATTCAGCCAGCCGACCAGCCGTTTCAAATCAGAACTATGACTCTTGTCGCCTTTTTCACGAGCCAGCACCAGTTCGTCCACTTTGTGTTCCAAACACTCTTCCAACACCATAAACAGCGTATCGTGCGGGTCTTCCGACAATAACGCCGCCTTGCGCAGTCCATATACCACTTCACGCTGTTTATTCATTACATCGTCAAAATCCAATGTCCGCTTACGAATGGCAAAATGCTGTTGTTCCACCCGCTGTTGAGCGGTTTCAATCGCATGGTCCAGCCATTTTGACTGCAGTTCATCGCCCTCTTCAATGCCGAAACGGTCAAAA
>CAZEHZ010000099.1:0-8755 GCA_964512385.1 uncultured Victivallaceae bacterium
ACAATGATGAAAATTGCTATTAATGGTAAAATAAACATGATGTTATATAATAATAAGCCCCATAGATAACCAATTCCGTGTTCTTTGGTCATCAAGACCAAAATCGGCAGATAAACTTGACCGGTACAGACACTTTCTAAAAGCGTAACTGATACGCCTATAATAAATGCGCCCAATACTAAGTATGGCATTTTAAGGCCATTACGCATTATCTTATGAATGCGGTTTTCTATTGTATCCGGTAACTGCAAGGTGATTTTTGCAGATTGTCCGGAGCGTTTAAACCGCCACGCATCGTATAACGACAATCCGGCAAAAAGCCCTAAAATTGCCATCATGACATATTCCAGCAAATTCTGCAGAATTTGATAGTGTGAAAGTAACTTTAACGCCCGGAAAATTCCAAATCCTAACAATAAATAGGTGATGAATCCGGCCGCACAATAAGCCAAACCAACCATTAAAAGTGTTTTACCTTTTATCTTTGAAACTGTTAGCAGGCTCATAAAAAATATTAAAGTGGCAAATACGCACGGATTGACGCCATCAATCAGTCCGGCGGCGGCAATGGTGAAGACGGTGAATTGCTCCGCTCTTGAAGTAATTTGTGTTTTTGAACCAATAACTGAAGGCTGATTGGACTCCAGACTATTCAATTCACTTGCAACAGTTGAAACTAATCTGCGTTCCGCCTCCGCAAAACCGCCAATATAATGGCGATTATTGATCACGATTGCGGCAGGAGAATTATCATTAGTAACTTGCAACTTATCCTGAACGGCAATAAACTGTAAAAAGTTTTCTTCTATACCTAAGTCAAATTCGGTTAATATATACTCATTTGGAAATTTTTCCGCCAATTCCGGCAGGAGCAGTTGCTTGATTTTTTCACACTCAGAACAGCCCGGCTGAAAATAAAAATCCAGCTGGACAACCGCATCGGCGGTAAAGGTCATTAAAAACAAAAAGATGATAATAAATGTTTTCATAGTATTCGATATTGAAGAAATTTAATTTTTTCTGTTGGTAGAGCGTTGCCTATCGGCAGTGAAATAATTGTGCTTCTGCCGCCAGCGGCCGGAGTTACAATAATTGTATATAAGCCAGACTCAGTAATGGAAAACTCCTGTTTTAATTTGGTCAGCAAATTGGGATAACGTACAAAAGCCGAGTCAAGAGTGAGGCCGTTTTGCTTTATTTGGGTTAATGCTTCTGCAACAGCGAGTAGGTCAGACTCGCTGTAATTACATTTTAATTTTATCAGTTCAAGCGGTGCACTGAACAAATTCGGCTGAACCGACAACGAATAACCGCGCTCAGGAGTTATTAAATTAATCATACTTAAAATACCATTTTCGTCCGGCATAATAAATTCGCTACCATCTGGAATCCATAACAGTTCTTCCCGATACTGAATTTCATTGTTACGTGGCAATGGCGACAATTTTAAAGCACGGTAATCGGCGCTCTCTATACTGTTTATGCGAATTAAGTCATCGGAGTCTACATAATCGGCCAGACGGTTACGCAATATACCAAGTTTATTAAGCTGCTCCGGTCGGCTAATATAATACTGATGCAAAAAATTAAATGCCTGTTCCGAGGCCGCCGAAGATAAGTTCAGTCCAGAATACAAATCACAAATTTGCAGTTTATATTGGCGATTATTGCTTTCAAATTCATGTATTCTGCCATTGGCTTGAAAGCGTTCATCATTAAGTTCTATGTTTCCGCCCAAAGTACGATCCGGATACTTTTTACGGTCACTGATTATTTTCCAGATTGCCGTATTTGCGGCACTTTCGCCGGAGTAAACGGCAAAAGCGTTTTGAGTTAAAGTGGCGGAACGCAGACGTTGAGTTTGTGAAACCGCTACAATTGATGCGGCTAAAATTAATATTATGGTTAATATACTTAATACCGCAATTAAGGCGATGCCGTCTTCATTGGTGTTTTTCATGGCGTTGCGGCCTTTCTGTCGCCGATTTGCGTATAAAAACTGTTACCGGCGGTACGACGCAGCCAAACTTGACGGCTGTTATCGGTAAACTCCAGTTCCATTTGTATTGCAACCGGTAAATTCTTTTGCTTAGCATTGTCCCAGCGGTCAAACCATTTCAATTGTTTTTTATCATAATCGCCATAGTAAAAAGTTACCTTTCGTACATTATCGGCCAGCGGTTCAACCGTAAAATCAATATAACTTTCCGCCATTGGTGCAGTTACCGGAGTTGAACGGTAAGCGGCATACAGCACTCCTTGTTTAACATATATTTTTATAAAACGAATTGCCCCCTCTTTACGGTTACCAACCCGATGCAGATATGGGAGCATTATAAAGTCTGATTCTCCGGCAAAACATAATACCTCTTTATTGCGTTCCGGCCAGGTAAATACAATGGCATTCCTGAATGCATTATCTACTACTGAATCAATAGTTTGCAGCCGTTTAAGCTGCTTGTCATGCTGAGTTGTTTTACTCCAGCTTTGCCGGGCACCGTTTAAGGCCATGCCGCCAACGGTAAGTGTAATGGCCAGCAGACCAACGGACAAACTTAATTCCAAAAGCGTAAAATGTTTTTTCATAAATCACGCCTCCGCATAAGTCTATTCATGTCCAGCTCGGCCACTTTGTTTTGGATTGAATAAAGAGTTACGGTCATGGTTGCCAATACCCATTCTCCATTATTGTCATTCGGTGCGGATTCAAGCAGGCGGCAGGTGGCTTGAGCTGAATAACCTGGAAAAGGGAAAAACCGTGTCGGCAAATTGGCTCCAGGTTCGGCCAAAAGAAAATATTCAGCTGCCTGAGTCAGCATATGTTGCTCATGCCAGACGGTTTTCGCTTTTGCCGCCCGAGCAGTGGCCATGCCAATCATTTGGCTGGAGGCGACAACACCTCCGGCTAAAATCGCAATCGCAATCACCGTTTCAATTAAAGTGAAATGTTTCATTTACCTTGTCCCATTTCTGCGTTGCACCGGCGTAATTGGCCGGTTAATGACGAGAGATTAAAATTGTTTTCCCGGTCGTCCAGAACTACAGTAAACTCCTGTCCGGCGGCTGTGCCGTCGGCATAAAACAAAAACAGGAACGGTTTATGGCCGGAAAATTTAATTTTTACGTCTTTCGGCAATATAAATGTGCGAGTGCGATCCATTAAAAACTTGCGATTGCCACTGTTGCCCTCCGACTGTTCGTCTATAATAAAAAACGCATTTTTATCCGGCTGAAATTCAATTGTTACCGTTTTACCTTTTAATGTTGCCAAATGACTGCCGTAAGTGAAAAATTGCTCCAGTTCCCGGCTTGTTTTTTCCATCACCGCCCCCGGCGGACTTCCGGCAAAACGCACCACCGCCAAGCTGGAAATTAACAACATAATCGTAGTTGCAATTACTATCTCAAGCAAGGTAAAATAAAATTTTGCTTTTATCATACAAGTCACTGTTGCGGAGTGTCGATCCAGTTACCGATGTCGGCATCATTTTCAGTGCCGCCGGAATGACCGTCAGCCCCATAACTGATAATGTCAAATTCGCCTTTCAAGCCGGGATTTCGGTACACATACGGATTGTTCCACGGGTCAAGCGGAATACCTTTGATGTATGGTCCTTTCCAGTCTTTTACGTCGCCCGGCTTTTCAATCAAAGCTTTCAGTCCATGTGTTTGCGCCGGTATTTTACCGACATCCAAGCGATAATCGCTTATCGCCTGTTCAAACATCTGGATTTGCGCTTTAGCTGTGGCGATCTTACTGGAATCCACATGCCGGAAATACAACGGCGTGGCAATACTGGCCAGCAAAGCAATAATCACCACCACAATCACCATTTCAATTAAAGTAAAAAATCTCATCTGTCCTCCTGTAACGGTTCACAATTTTAAATTTTATTCATTTCCATAACGGCGAGGAATATTGAAATGACCACCAGCAGCACCACCAGAGCCAAAACAATAATTACCGCCGGTTCAAATAACGCCAGCAGACGTTTGATTTGCTGTTTAATCTCTTTTTCCTGTTCGTCGGCAACTTGAGCGAGCATTTCACCAACTTGCCCGGATTCCTCTCCGACTTCGAGCATTTGAATTATATCACCGGCAACATATTGGCAACCGCCCAGTCCAGCAGACAGTCGTTTTCCGGCACGCACCTCATTACTTAAATTGTTGAAACTGACGGAAATTTCATTATTGCCGATAACCTTTGCCCCGATACGCAAGGCGTCAAGAATTTGCACATGGTTGCAAAGCATGATGGATAAGGTACGAACAAAACGACTGATTTCCACCGCCGCAATTAACCTGCCTAATATTGGAATACGTAAAATAAACTTGTCATACCATATTCGCAGGCGTCCGCCGCGTTTTATTTGCAATACGGCATAAATCAGTCCGCCCAACAACGCCAACCACAACGGCCATAATATGTTGATTAAACGGCTTGTGGTCAACATTATAGCCGTTGGCAGCGGTAACTCTTTACCCATATCTAAAAAAATCTGCGAAAAACGTGGAATAAACACGGTGAACATCAGCACGATTACCCCGAATGTAACCAGTAATATTGCGGCCGGATAGATCGAACTGGTAATCAGAAAGTCCCGCTGTTCTTTGGCTTCATTCAAAAAACGTTGCAGTTCCGCCACCACTTCGGCCATACAACCGGTTTGTTCCCCCGTTTCAATTAAGTTCGCATATAGCCGGGGAAAACGGTTGCCGTGTCCGCGTATCAGTTCGGAAAACTTCTTACCTTCGTGCAACCCGTTACGCAGTTCAGTAATAACTTTCTTATTTGCCGGCCGTTCTTCCCGATTAGCCATAATCGCCAATGCCCGCTCCAGACGAATATGTGCACGCAGCAATGGGGAAAGCCGATTGGTAAAACTGTAAACGTTAAATTTATCTTTGCTGAAAAATCCTTGTCGCTGCGAAGAGGCTTCACCATAGACCGCCAGCGGCAACAAGCCACGGGAGCGCAACCGGTTCAAGGCGTCATTTTGATCATCGGCCTCAATCAGTTCTTCAGCCGTTTTGCCGGATGGAGAAAGCGTTTTAAAACGGTATAGTGCCATTATTAAACCTCGGTTGCTGCACGTTTTACTTCCGGCAAAGTGGTGATCCCCTGTTCTGCTTTTGCCGTACCGTCGCTTAACAATGGAATCATACCGTTGGTGATGGCCATCTGTTCAATTTCAGTGCTGGATAAACGATGCGTTATCGCCTGACGGATTTCATCGTTCACCACCAGCAATTCAAAAATTCCGGTTCGACCGCGGAAACCGGTGCCTCCGCACGATTTACACTTGCCGCCATGTTCGGTAATCCCGGTATTCCGGCATGCAGAACAGATTTTCCGTACCAATCTTTGCGATAATACGCCGCTTAATGCCGAGGCCAAAAGATAATGTTCCACCCCCATATCCAATAAACGGCTGATTGCTCCGGCCGCATCATTGGTATGCAATGTACTTAAAACCAAATGCCCGGTCAATGCGGCATTAATGGCAATATCGGCAGTCTCGCGGTCACGAATTTCTCCAATTAAAATTATATCCGGGTCCTGACGCACGATGGAGCGTAAACCGGAAGCAAATGTTACGCCAATTGCCGGATTAACCTGCATCTGTGTTAGTCTGGGCAACTTATATTCAACCGGGTCTTCAATCGTAATAATCTTATTTTTATGGTCATTAAGCTGACTTACCA
The DNA here is from genome assembly GCA_964512385.1 of uncultured Victivallaceae bacterium. GTDB lineage: Bacteria > Verrucomicrobiota > Lentisphaeria > Victivallales > Victivallaceae > CALXXL01. Next base: position 5,710 of record CAZEHZ010000099.1, read on the forward strand.
CGCTGTATAACGTGGTTGATTTTCCACTGCCGGTCGGCCCCACCACCAGAATAATACCATGCGGAATGCGGATAAGTTTTTCAAATGAATTCCGCATGGTTTCATTCATGCCCACCACCCCCAAGTCAAAAGAAACGGCCTCTTTGCTGAGCAGACGCAGCACAATACTTTCACCATTCATGGTGGGAATTGTACTTACCCGAACGTCCATATCACAACGGGCAAGCTGAATTTTAGTCCGTCCGTCCTGGGGAAGCCGGCTTTCGGCAATATTCAAATTGCTGACCAGTTTTATGCGTGAGGCAATTGCCGGATATTGAGTTATGGGGCAACTGAGGTATTCATGCATAACACCATCTATACGAAAACGAATGATTAATACATCTTCCTCCGGCTCCACATGAATATCACTGGCCCGGCGCTCCACCGCCTGGCTGAACATTTCGTTTACCAGACGAACTATTTTGGCTTCGCTGGCTAAAGTGCGCAAAGATTCTTCATCATCAGCTTTTACAATATCAGATTTGCTGCTGTAAACGTCCGCCAATAATCTCTCCAGTTTGCTGCGCCGCAACATGACAAATGTGCACTTTAAATTATAAAACTGTCTAAAAAAAACCAGATGCCGATTTATCATATACGGATCACAAATCAGAAGTTGCAAAGTTTCATCATCCCATTGACTCGGCAAACAACAATTTGAATTCAAATAGTCCGTCGAGATATTCGGGAATGTCTGTTCCGGGGCGACGGTATCGTCGTCATCAAACATCGGTATTCCGGTTGACTGTGAATAGGCTTGGCACAGTTCTACTTCGGAAAACAATCCGGACGCACAAAGCCGCCAGTCATTATCACTGCTGATTGCAGTGTACTCCGCATAGACTTTTTGCAGTTCAGCCGTTAATTTTTCCTGCCATTCCATCATTTTTCATCAGGCTCCGACGAAGGGTTAAACTGCTTATATTCAAACTTTTTAATTTCATCAACCGCATTGACATAGCGGCGCACCATTGTTTGCAGAGAACTGTCTTCCGTTATTATGGTAGCTGTAATTAAAACTAAAATCTCGGTGCGTTCAACGGCTTTATAAGAGTTGCCTGCCAGAGTACGCAAAAATGGAATATCCGCAATTACCGGCAACGAACTGTTGGTGTCGGTGACTTTTTCTTTAATTAAGCCCCCCATGATTAAAGTCCGCCCGGAACGAAACGCTACCGTAGTTTTCAGCTGGTCCTCTTTAATTATCGGCGAATCGATGCCCTTCATTGTGTTTTCCACCGCTTCGGAAATTACCTGATCGACATCCATGGAGATTAAGCCGCCCTTGGTGGCACGCGGAGTAACCGTTAAAATAATCCCGGTATCTTCGTATTGATACGAGCGCCGCAAAGAGGTATTGTCCGGATTAACATTACTGGCGGTGTCGGTTATATCGCTGGTAACAATCGGCACTCTTTTGCCTACTGAGATTTTTGCTTCGGTATGACTGGTGGCCACAATCTGCGGACTGGAAAGTACTTTCATTTTATTGCGTCCGGCCAAAGCCCGGATATAGCCGAATTTCTGATCCGGGTTGTCCGGGTTGTACAAATAAAAATGCCCGCCAGTTTGTTGGGTTTCGGTGCTGGGGGTCAACGCTTCAAAATTAGTGCCGAAAAGCGAGTCCGTACCGTTGCCGGAACCTTTCATAGAGAATTCCACGCCAAATTCATTGGAGTCATTCAGTTCAATGGTTACCACTAATACCTGCAGTAAAATTCTATCGGGAATCGTGTCGATTCGATTTAAAATGGCCTTAACCATGGCATATACGCGTGGCGTGGTTCGTATCAGCATCCGATTGTTTTTAGCATCGGCAAAAACATATAATGTGGTATCAAAAATACTGCCGGAATCAATTACATTGCCTTTTTCATCGGTTTTAGTATCCGCATTACGCCCGGATACTGATTCGGTTCCGGCCGCCGCCGCCCCGTTTTCGGTTGCCGTTGCCGCTTTCAGGACCGAACCTTCCACCGGAAACATAGCCGACAACGCTTGTAATAACTCGCCGGCGTCGGCATTGATTACATCATACACATAGACTCTTTCCTGTTCGCCAATATCTGAACGATCCAAGGCGGTAACCCATTTGTTCAGCTCCTGCAAGGCCTCCGATGTTGCGGCGCTGGCGATTATAGCTTGAATGCGTGGCAGACTGACCAGGGTTATGCCGCCGGGCTCGGCCTCCTTGTCGTCGTTATCCGACACCGGGAAACCCAAAACCGGCAGTACGGCAAGTAATTCAGCTTTAATTTTATCGCTGGAAACGTTTTTACACGGCAACACTATTTTTGCCCAATTACTTTTGGGTTGCACATCAAGCTCTGCCGTTAATAATAACAAACGGTCAAGCATTTGGCGACTTTCCAGAATCAACAGAGCATTAGCGTTTTCCAGAGCTGTAACGTTATTTTCGCCGGTAAATTTACTTAATTGTGTGGCCAGTTGTGCCGCCGAGGCATATTTTAACGGTACGATGCGAACCTCTATATTTGATTCAGAGTGATACAACCCGGATTCTTTGGTTATTTTGCTTGCCGGGCGAATGTGCAGTACTTTGTCCTCATATTCACAATATGCTCCGGCCAAGTGAATTATGCGCTCGAATAACTGCCAGACTTCACGCTGTGTCATCGTGGCATTCACCTTCATGGTAACGGTTCCGGCTATTTCCGCATCCAAAATATAATTAAGTTTTAACGGTTCGGCAAATGCCGGAATCACATCCGCTAAACCGGCGGCATCAAAGTTTATATCGACTTTAATCTTGGCTCGTTCATTGACATTTTCAAAAAGTTCGTTATAAATTTTATCTTCACGTGCCATTGCCGGAGCAGAGCCGGACTCAATCGGCGCACCGGTCATAACTTCGATCGGCAGATTATCTGATTTGATTTCTTGTTCTTTGCTGATGATATCCACATTTTCAGCACCGGAAATAACGGTATCCGGCGTGTCAACCAAAATCGAGTATTCGTGCGGGGAATCAGGGATTACCTCT
>CAZEHZ010000100.1:0-8719 GCA_964512385.1 uncultured Victivallaceae bacterium
AAAAAACTGCCTAAACAAAATCAACAGCGTATTTTTGACGCCGTTCAGCAGTTGTCTGCTCCGGAGGCGGAGTGGACTAATGTGCGTAAACTGGTTAATCATCAGTACACCCACCGGTTGCGGGTGGGGGATTATCGGGTGCTTTTTACCAATGGCGAGTTGATTGAAGTTGTATTTATTGAAGAGGTTAAAAAACGTGATGAACGGACATATTAGGAGGTTTTTATGAATAATGTACAAATTATCAGTACCGACGGTAAGCCAACGCATGTAGTGTGGGTGTTGCCTTATGACGACTATACAAAAATTATCAACCGGACGGACTCCTGGCGGCTTAATCATACCGTGCCGAATGAGGTGGTGGAGTTGATGGTTAAAAAAGAGTGTTCGCCGATTCGCGCCTGGCGGTTGTACTTGCGTATCACGCAACGGGAGATGGCTCAAAGACTCCAGATAACTCAGGGGGGATATTCGGCCATTGAAAATGCGGCAAAAAACCAAAAGCCGACTTTGCAGAAAGTTGCCAACGCATTGGGAATTTCGGCAGATTTGCTTGATTTTGACGACAATAATATTTAAATAAATCATTTTTTTTCCACGATTTTTTCTCTTGAGACGTTCAGTTTCTGGACGTCTTTTTTAATCCACATATATAGAGTGCAGAGACCGATTTGCAGCTGCCCGGCAATCTCCGGCACCTCCTGCGCCGCAAGGTACATTTGCCGTGGAAAGCTCTTTTATTTCCGGTAAATATTGCATATTAAATTTGCTTTTCTGTTTTTTTGTTGTACATTATATTGTACAGTTGAAATTAACGTTATTATGGAGGTTATTTTATGGATGCGATTAATTACACCACCGCCAGAAAAAGTTTGGCCGTAACGATGGAAAAAGTTTGCAATGACCGTAACCCGGTGATTATTACTAAAAATAGCGAGTGTGCTGTAGTAATGATGCCGCTGGACGATTATGAGGCGATTGCGGAAACTGAATATTTGCTGCGCTCGCCGGCCAATGCCAAGATGATCAAAAAAGCACTTAAGCAAAGCGCAAATGGCGAAGGCCGCAAAATGAGCATGGCGGAAATAGAGGCACTTTAGTATGAATGTCATCTTACTGCCGGTTGCCGAGAGCGATCTTTTGTATTGGAAGCGGACATCGCCGCAGATGATAAAGCGGATAAAGCTTTTGCTTAAAGATTGTTGCGAACATCCGGAATATGGCATCGGCAAACCGGAACGGTTGCGGTTTGAGCTGACCGGATGTTGGTCGCGGCGAATCGATCGCGAACATCGTATGTTATACAAATTTGATGAAACGAACATAGAAATACTTTCTCTGCGTTACCACTACAAATAAACTTAAACTTTACTTGAGACGTTCAGTTTTATGGACGTCTTTTTTTATACATTACTGCCGGTTTGGTTAAATAAAATCAATTTTTTTTGTGCGTTAGTGTGCTTTTATAAATAGCACAAAATATCACACTATTAAAGCTTTGCAAATTATTTTGTTTGGCTGTATGGTCTCTTTTGAAAAGATAAAAATAATTTTTTTGAAAGGGATTTTCTCATGCCTACATTAACCCCATGGGGGGTAATTGCCCGTTCCGGCGCTACGGTGGACGGGCGGAAACTGCCCGCAGAAGCCATAAAAAAGATGGCCGCCAATTACGACCCCGCCAAATATACCGCCGTTAACCGCCAAAATCGAGGCACTGGAAAACAAGTTTAGCGCCCAGTCTGCCGCTACGCCGGAAGCCAAGCCGGAAGCCAAGCCGGAAGCCAAGCCGGAGGATAAGTTTGCCGCCATGACGGCCGATTTACAGAGCCTCCATGCTGATTTTGATGCGTTATCCGCCAAACTGGATGCGGCTTTAAATCCGGCATCCCCCAAGGGTAAGACTAATGACGGCGATAACGCCGACTCCGCCACCGCTTTAATGTAATAATAAAAAAAGGATTTTACACCATGCATATTTTTCAGAGTAAACCGCAGTTTGAGGCGTATTTAGACAAGCTCGGCACCGCTTTTGGCGGGGTCAATGTCCGCGAGGATTTTACCGTTACCGTGCCGCAGGCGCAGCAGTTGATCAATGCGATCCAGGAGTCGGACGAGTTTTTAAAACGGGTATCGATTATCCAGGTAACCGACACCAAAGGCGAGATTGTTACTTTGAGTTTGTCCCGGCCGCTGGCCAGCCGCACCAATACCGCAACCGCCGGTGCCGAACGGCAGGCCAAGACGATTACCGACAAGGCCGGCCGCGCCTATGAGGTGGGCCAGATTAACTTTGATTATGCGTTGCGTTATGCCGAGATTGACCAGTGGGCGAGATACCGCGACTATGAGTCCAGAGTGGCCGCCATGGTCAACCGCCGGATTGCGCTGGATAAGCTGTATATCGGCTGGTACGGCGAGTCCCGTGCTGACGATACTAATGCGACCAACAACCCGTTGCTGCAGGATGTGTCGGTGGGCTGGTTTAAGCGGCTTAAAGACGGCAACCCCGATAATTTTGTGACCAAGTCCGGCACCGGAGCCACTATTGTGATTGGCGATGCCGCCGGCGCCGACTACAAAAATCTTGACCAGGCCGCCAACGATTTATTGAGCTTGATCCCCAAGATGTACCGCACCGGGCGTGAGGTGGTTTTAGTTGGTAATAGTTTGTTGGCTTGGGAGGCCGATATCCTGTTTGGTTTGTACGGCCAGAAGCCGACCGAAAAACAGGCCTTGCAGGTGCTTAACAAGGGTATCGCCGGGATGCCGGCGGTTACTCCGGCCGGATTCCCGGATTACGGCCTGATGGTGGTAGACCCGGCGAACTTGCAGATTTACATGCAGAGTAATTCGATGCGTAAACAGATCTGCGACGCCCCGAAACGAGACCAGGTGGAAACCTATAACTCTATGAATTTGGACTGGCAGATCGGGGAGCTTAAGGCTTGCGCCTGCTTAGACCATAAGCAACTGGAAGCCGGGATGACCGCCGAACCGGCCGCTGATTCCGGCACCGGCACGACCTCTGGCGATACCTCCGGCACCGGCGAAACTTCCGGCACGACCGAAAACACCGGAGCATAACCCATGAGTTTGGCACAAACCCACCAACGCCGGATCCGGGCGGAACGCGCGAAGCGGGAAGCCCAGGCAACTCTGGCCGCTCAGCGTGGGACGGGACGGTTTTTGGCCCAGAAAAACTGGGACTTGCTTAATGACAGCCTGACCGCTGACCTTAAGTCTTTAACCACCGTGCCGCAGGGCGACCGCCGGACTGAGCGCAAAAAAAAGCTGCTTAACGTTTATTTGCCGGAACTGGCCGACTATTTGACCGATGACTCCGCCTGTTACGAAAATTTGGTGTTCAGTTGGTGTTTAGTCTGGGCGTTTGATGTGGCCGACTGGCCGACGGCGTTTAAACTGGCTAAAATTGCCCGCACCCGTGATTTGCATTTGCCGACTCCCCCGTTTAAGGCGGACTATCTGGTGGCGAATTTTGCGGCGGATGCGGTGGCTGATTTTGCTGACTTGGCCTATAAAAACGGCGCCGAATCGTGCGAGGTTTTTACGGCCGAATATGACCATGTGATGCTGGATACGCAGGTGCATGACGTAGTAAAGATGCGTTATGCTAAACTGGCCGCTAAATTTGCCGAGCGAGTCGGCGACTGGAGCAAGTGTAAAGAGCTGGCCGAGCTGGCCGCCCAAATTTGCCCCGCCAAAGCGCAGGTTAAAACGCTGATTGCCAAATGCCAAAAGCAGTTGGCTGGCAGTCCGGAAGCATAGTTAATGTACACCCCTGCCGGGCGGACGGCGACTCATGACCAATCCCCAACATTGAGATTGGCGATAGATGAGTCATCTGCAGCCGCTGTCCGTTCCGGCCCTTGTGGCAAACGTGCCACCTCGTTGGTAGAAAGCACCGCCAAACGTGGCGGCTCGTTGGTAGAAAGCAGATAGTGCAGGGTTTTTGATAGCGTATTAAGTTTTTGGGAGGACGTGTGATGGATTGGGGTACCCCGACAATTGACAAGTTAATTGGTACGATTCCGGCCGACGGCTTTTGGCCGGCGGTGGACGGCGACGCTTTTGCCCGTGACTATATGCTGCCCGCCGAACTGCCGGCCGCTACGATTATGGCTTTTTTACAGCGCGGTTTTTTGTGGGCGTGCAGTCAGTTGGATGCGTATGAGCGCAGCAGTGAGTACGAGACGTTAGCCGATGAGCCGCAGCGTAAAATTGCCAATACTCCCGCTAAAGTTTTAGCTTTTAACCGGGCGGTATGCTGTTTTGCCAAAGCCGAGATTTTACTGGAGACCATGACGGCCGCCCGCCGGAAAGAGGCGGATAATTTGGCCAAAACCGGCACCGAGACCGAGGACCGTTACCGCGAGTATGCCAATGACGCCTTGCGGATGATTACCGAGTGCGGTCGCCCCGCCGGAGTGGAGCTGATCTGATGCAAAATCATTTTTTGGCGTTACAACATTTTTTAGAGCAAAATTATCTGCGGCTAAACGTTAAGGCCGAGCAGATGACTTTTGATGTGGACGATTTAACCGTAACCGACGGCGGCCACGGCGAGACCATTGACGGCTATCATTTTGCCAATTTAAAGTATTCCGGTATTGTGTATGCCGAGCGGCTGCCCAAGCACAAACTGCTGTTTTTTAGCGTGCTGATTAAGAGCTGGCTTGACCGTTTTGATGAGGTACGCCAAAAATATGATTTGCCCGATATCAAGCTGGAGGTGATCCCGCTTGATAACGGCAAACTGATTGACGTGATGGCCACACTGGAGTTTGTGGATGAGGTGTATCTGACCCCGGCCGAGGTGCCCGGCGTTGATACTGTCGAATGGGCCGGACGCTTGTGGCACGGTGCCGATTATCCGGTGGACTATGCCGCTTCCGGCCGGGTGGCCGGTGCGCCGTTTAATGGTGATTGATTTTAAAAAAAAGGTGATTTTTTATGCCGGTAATTGCGAGCCGTATTGAGGGAGCCAAGCAGTTTTTACAGCTGGCCGAGCTTTTGACCCTGCCGCCGGCCGTAAAAAAACGGTTTTTGGCCCGGATGGGACGGATGGCGGTGGTACAGGCCAAGCGCAATATCTCCCGTCAGCAGACCGTGCAGGGTACACCCTTTACCCCGCGCTCCAGCAAATCTAAATTGACCGGCAAAATGCTGGTGCGGCTGATGCGGTGGAGCAAGGTTACCACTTCCGGCGATGCGGCAACCGTACGGTTTTTACGCAATGTGGGCTATGTGGCCGGCAAGCACCAGCATGGATCGGATGAGCTGTATAAGCGCAGCCAGGATGAGCGATTGTTCCGCCGGAGCGACTGGTTTAAGCTGTGTACCGAGTATCAGGCACTGCATTTGATTAAGCGCGGCTTTAAAAAAAGCAAGCAGGAGATTATGGCCACGGTTACCGTGGGCGATGCCGTCAACTATCTGACTGCCGGCCCCCAAAGCTGGATTATCCGGGTACCGGCCCGTCCGTTTTTAGGGGCCAATGACCAGCAAAAGCAGATTTGGGGCGATGCGTTGATGCGGGATATCCGGGAGCGGTTCCGGGCTAAAAATTATGGCAATTTATTGAGTAAAACAATTTAAATGGAGAGACAATCATGGCAATTGGCAGTGTTACAATTGGGCAGGTAAACAATTATCAGGGCACCTTTAAACAGCCGGAGCGAACCTTTTTATATGTGGGGACCGCCGGCGAAAATGCGGCCGCCGGCGTGGTGCCGGTTAATGCGGTGTCCGATCTGGATACCTTATTCGGCACCGAGACCAGCAACTTAAAAACTCAGCTCACGGCCGCCATCTTAAATGCGGCGGACGACAACTTTTTTGCGTATGCCGTGAGTGTGGCCGACGGTACCGGCTGGGCCGCCAAAGTCCTGCCGTTATTGGATAAACCAAATGACCTTAATGTGGAGGCCGTGGTGGTGTGCGACCCGGTAAGCAGTAATACCGATGTGGTTGCCGCGCAGACCTTTGCCGAAAATGTACGGACAATGTATGCCAAATTTGTTACGGTACACTTATGCGTGGCCGGCATCGGGGCGAGCGAGACCTGGGCGGCTTATGCCACCAAAGTAAAAGCCATTATTACCGGTGCCGCCTGCGACCGGGTGTCTATAACCCCGTTACTGCATGGTAATAATTTGGGGTGTGTATGCGGCCGGCTCTGCAGTCCGGCGGCCGATATCGCCGATACCCCGATGCGGGTAAAGACCGGCGCCGTGCTGGGTTTGGGCGATGCCCCGGCTGACAGTGCCTCGGCACCGTTAACCTTGGCCATTATCAAAGATTTGGCCGACGCCCGCTTTTCCGTACCGCAGTGGTATGCCGGCTATGACGGGATGTACTGGGGCGATATGCCGCTTTTAGATGTGGAGGGTGGTGATTATCAGGTGTATGAGTACCGCCGGATTATCGACTATCTGGCACGGCAGGTGCGGATTTTAGCCATTCAGCGGGTGGCCGACCGCGCCTTAAATTCGACGGCCGCCAGTGTTGCCCAGAATCAGACTTACTTTGCCTCCCCGTTACGAGCCGCCGCTAAAGAGCGGCTGGTGGGCGGCAAGACCTTTCCGGGCATGATCCTGCCGCCGGACTCCGGCGATGTAAGTATCAGCTGGAGCGGCAAAACCGTGGTGGATGTGGATATTATGGCTCAGCCGTATAACTGCCCCAAAAAAATCCGTGTAACTTTAGGCCTTAATCTGGCCAACGAATAGGAGAGCAAAAATGAGCAAAATCAGATTTAACGGCATGTCATTTACGCTGGATTTGGGCGTAACAGCTTTAACCGTGCAAAAATTTACGTTGGATATTACCGACAATACCAAGGTGGCCAAGCGCAACGGCCGCCCCGACGGTTATCTGCCGGGGGATGTGGAGGCTTCCGGCACCATCACCGTGGATCGAGATGGTTTGCGGGCGTTGGCCACGGTGGCCAAAAGCGCCGGCAGTTGGCAGGGGATGCCGACTTTTGATATCTCCAGCTATGCCAGCACCGCCGACGGCGACTCGCTTAAGGTGGAGGTGTTTGGCTGTAAGGTAAAACTTAACAAAGTGCTGGATATTGATAAGTCCAGCGTGGATGAGACGGTGTTTGAGCTGCCGTTTGACGTTACCAGCCCGGACTTTGTCAACATTGACGATGTACCGTATCTGGATAAAATCAACTAAAGAGGGTGTAAAAAATGGCGGAAGCAAAAAAAATTGTTTTAGAAGTTGGCGACAAGGAACTGGTGTTTAATGTGAGTTTGGCGGACTATAACGGCTATATCAACGCCGTTAAGGCCGACGATAAAGTAGCCCCCAGCATCCGGTTTTTACGGAACACGGTGGACAAGTCTCAGCTGGATGACCTTAACGGTTTTATTGCCGTGGGGTTGACCATGCAGTTGACCGGGCCGGTGATTGAAGCGTTTGTGCCGGATGTGGAGATTGAGGTAAAAAAGTAAGTCTGCGTTTGGCGGCCTTAAAAAGAGACCGCGGGAGCTATGATGTGCTGTGCGTTTTTGCCCGCAAGTGGTTCCCCGGCCGGCCGCTGGACGCCGAATGTTTGGCCGACGCTCAGTATTTAGAGTGGGACTACTGGGACAAATTAAAAAATTTATTGGGTGGATAAGATGGCGAATGGAGCGTTAGAAAAACTTTTTTTTCAAATTTCTTTGATTGATAAGGTAACTCAGCCGGCAAAAGGCGTATGTGCCGCCGTACTGCGGATCCAGTCCGGCATCCGGGACACCGCTTTACAGTGGAGCTACGGCGCCGGGGCGTTAGGACTGGCCATCAATCAAATGACCGCTTTTACCAACCCTGCCCGCGAGATGAGTAAAGCCATCGGCGAAGTGGCCTCTTTAGGCGTAACTGACAAAGAGCTTAAGACGCTGGAAAAGGCCGCAAAAAATTTTGCGATGGATTTTGGCGAGGATGCGACGGCTATTGTCCGATCCGCCTACGATATCCAGAGTGCGATCCCCGGACTGGGCGCCGGGGCGTTGGCCGCTTTTACCACTAACTCCAGCTTACTGGCCAAAGCCACCAAATCCACCGCCGATGAGATGACCAGCTACATGGGGACCATGTATAATATCTTTGAGGCCGATGCCAAAAAAATCGGCCAAGCGGAGTGGGTGGAGCAATTGACCGGCAAGACCGCCAAGGCCGTGGAAATGTTTAAGACCACCGGCCCCGCAATGAAGCAGGCCTTTGAGAGCTTTGGCTCCATCGGCGCCGTAATGAATGTGGGGATGGAAGACCAGATGGCCGCTTTAGGTGTACTGCAGGGCAAGATGGGTGCCGCCAATGCCGGTACCGGGCTAAAAAGTTTTTACACCAAACTCGGCACCGCCGGAACTGCACTTAACCTTGATTTTACCGGCGATGACGGCAAACTTTTACCTGTTTACGAGATTATCAGCAAAATTGAGGGTAAAATCGGCGATTTAAGCGAGACCGAAAAGGTGTCTAAACTGACCACCGCTTTTGGCGAGACCGGCGCGGCCGCTGTGATGAACATGCTGGGCAAAACCGACCAGCTGAAAAATTCGGTGGCCAGTTTAGCCGCCATTGACGGCAATAATGCCGCCGTCAACATGGCCGAAAAAATGGTGGATCCAGCCCAAAAATTTACCGAGATTATAAAAGTGCTGAAAATAAATTTGGGGCAGGGACTTTTGCCGGTGGTTAATAT
>CAZEHZ010000101.1:0-8583 GCA_964512385.1 uncultured Victivallaceae bacterium
AAATGAACAATCATCTTATCTGCAAAAATTACCGACCGGAAATACACCCTGATTTCCATTATAACATAAGCGGGACAAGAATATTACATAGTCCAGTTGTTATTGAGTAATAATTTTACTTTTGTCGTTTGAGTTATCATTGATCATATTGATTTTCTGCCTTAAGCACAGCTCTAAAGTAATAATAAAATTACGCTTAATGACACAACACCAATATTTAACATAATATTTATTCCCCAGCTTTGCCTGTATTTGGCGTGGACGTTTTTATTTTGTCCACAACCGTTGTTTTCTGCTTCTCGTACTATCGTCAACATCATTTCAAGCACCTCCTAACTTCTTGTAAGATAATGCGTTTATTGGCAAATGCAAGCACCTGATACAACTAATCTGGTGAAAATGAGCTTTTAGGCGATATGAGTTCTGTTTTTTATGCATGAAAATAAAATAGTCGATAATGCAATATAAGAGTCCAGTTTTGTACGGCTTGACTCTTTTATTGCATTATCGACTGCTTGAACCGTCAACCTTGAAAAAGGTAATCGATTTTTTGGGCGGGGAAAATCTTTTTTTATTCCGGCCAGTTTTCCGCCAGATAAGTGGGCCGGTTGGTGGTGATGGAATCTACGCCGGCATGAGCTAAACGCACCGCTTCAGATATATCATCCACCGTCCAAATATGCACTTCAAAACCTGCGTCTTTTATCTTTTTAATATAGGCGGCGTCTACACAATGTTCTGCAAAACCCATATCAACACCGTTTACCTGTTCCGCCTGCAACCGGGCAATTAACTCTTCAGCCGGGAATTCCGGCCGGCCGGAAGGCAAAACGTTTAGCCAAATTAGCAACAAGGTCTTGTACTGCGGCAACTGCTCACGGATAATCTTCAGCTCTTCACCATGAAAAGAGATAAACGTAATCTGATCCGGTTTGACTCCGGCGGCGGTACGAGACTCTTCAAACGCTTCGACCAAACCGTTGCCGGCGGATTTAATTTCCACAAAAAGATGTCCATCCGGCGGCATAACCGTTAAAACCTCCCGCAATGTTGGAATCCGGCACCCTGTCCATTGGGTGCCTTTCCAGTTTCCGGCATCCAGCGTTTTTAATTCGGCCACGGTATGATTGCGCAACGGCCAATCCACACCGCAGGTGCGTAAAGTTGATTCATCGTGGCAACACATCAGCACATGGTCTTTACTCAAATAAACGTCGGTTTCCGCTCCCCATGACTTACCGTTTTTCCACGCTAAAACGTATGCTTCCACCGTGTTTTCCGGTGCAATGGCAGACTCGCCGCGATGCGCCACAAATTTCAATTTGTTCATTTTTCTTCACTGTTTTTATAGTATTCTTTAAATTGAGTCATCAATTTTCCAGAACAGTCTGTAGTAATTGAATCAACACCCATTTCGTATAATTTTTGCGCCGGTTCAAAGCTGTTAAACGTCCAGACATGGAATTCAAATCCGGCATTTTTGATGGTTTTTATATAGTCGGCCACCTTTGCGGTATTTTCCGGCGACTCCAACAGTTTATCCGGAAAGCAATCCGCTCCGGTCAAGTCGTATTGACGCAGGGTTTCCAGCAATTTTTCAGCAGTCGGCTGATATTCGCCATTTTCATCAACCCGGATAGCCAGCAGATATAACGTGCGGACGTGTGGCAGACTGCGGCGGACGTGTGCAAGTTCATCCAGTGAAAATGAAATAATACTGACCTGGTCATCACGGATGCCGCTGCCTAACCGGGCATGTTCATACGCATTATGAAATTCACCTTCGCCGGCCGATTTGATTTCTACAAAAATATGCTTGTCTTTAGGTACTGTGGCAAAAACTTCACGCAGTGTCGGCATCTTGGTGCCACGCCACACTTCGCCTTTCCAAACCCCAACATCAAGTTTGCGCAAATCGGCATAATTCATATCCCGGATGCGCCCCGGTACGCCGCCGGTGCGGTCGGTGGTGGTATCGTGATTACAAACCAGCACATTGTCTTTAGTCAGGTAAACATCGGTTTCCGCACCCCAGCATGCACCATTATTCCAAGCCAGATTATAGGCTTCCACCGTGTTTTCCGGCGCAAAATAAGACTCGCCGCGATGTGCAATAAAACGTACCGGTTTCTGCTCAAAAGCCAACTCACTGCGGCGCATTTCGGCACTATTTTCACATCCGGTTAACAATAATCCGCCAATTAACACGGCCAGCGACGCAACTTTAAAATTTTTGGACATCAGACTAACTCTTCCTTTATAAAAATAATTATTCAATACTATAAAACTCTAAAACCAACATGTCCGCCAACGGGCAGCAGGCGATAGTCCGAAGTGCGGCAATAAAAATATTTTATATTTTCGCCAATTATTTTTCCAAGTAATTGGCTTGCCGCCGTTCAAACCACAATCTGTTGCCTTTTTCCAGACGCCATCAGTTTTGTTTGCGCTATAACTATAGCTTGAATAGTATTTTTTGTCAAGAGTTAAAACGTTAAAATCTGACTAAATTTATGTTAATCCCGCTTATTGAGGGCTTTTTCAAAATCGTCATACAATTTGTCCAGCTCTCCGGCCATTGCCAGCGGAATATTCCAGAACTCCTGTTCCAAATCTTCCGGCGTGGTGTTTTGTTCCGGCACCGCAGAAAAACTGTCCCGCATGGCGGTCTCTAACGCCAAAGCAAGCAACTCCACATTATCGGCCAGTGAATTCTTGACTCCTAACTGCTGAGCCAAATTGCTAACCGTAAATTTGCGTTGTTTAGTATAATTTTCCAACTGCTTCAGCCGGAAATCCAACGGCCTTTCCGCTAAATTGCGCAGTTCTTCAACCGCATTTTTACCGGCAAGCACCGCAAATTCACTCCACACGGCATCTGGAATAACCGGATTTTCACTCATCAACCCTTCAGCTAAAATAAACTCCAATGCTTTGCGGTTATTTGCGCCGGCCATCAACTCGGCGGTACGGAGTTGTTTAAACATGGTTTCCAGCCGGGTAACGGTTTGTTTTTTCCGGTTTTGCACTTCGGCGGCCATTTCACGGCCGTTATCCGGCAGCGAACGGAATTTCTTCTGCAAATTGGCATACAGCTCCTGTGCCTGAACCAGCGTAATTTCTTGAGCCGTCAATTTTTCCGCTACTTGTTCCACCTCATCACACCAAGCCAGTTTCTGTTTGGCGGCGTTCTGCAGTTCCTGCATCTGCACGGCAAACATTGAGTCTACTGCGGTCTTGAATTTAGTATATAATTTCTGGTCTTCCTTACCCGCATACGGTAAATCACGCCAGCGATTATATAGTTCCTGAGCTGAACGCCGGGGGGTTTCCGGCGGATTGGCCGCCAACTCCATAGCCTCGGCAATTATGGCGTTTTTAGCGGAGACCGCTTCATGCAAAGAGTTTTTACGTTCGGCAAAAAAGTTATTTCTGGCATTAAAAAACTCATCACACAGGGCCTTAAACTTGCCGTATAAGACTCTGTCCGTTTTAATATGGCCGACGCCCAAATTTTTCCACTGCATCTGCAAATCTTTAATTTTAGGCGTTACCACTTGATAATTCGGATTTTGAATTAACTGTTCAGTTTGTTCAACAAATGCTTCCTTGGCATGGTCAATGGCATTGCGCTGCTGGTCCAGCAACGCAAAATATGCATTCAATTTTTTGTGCAGACCAGTACATTTTGCCCGGTAATCCTGCCATAATTCATCGGCCTTTTCATGCGGTACAGAACCTAACTTCTGCCATTGTTCCCGCAAGACGGTAAAGCGTTTAGCGGCTTCCGCCAAACGGTCCTCCGGCACATCGAGCAAGCTATTAAGTTCTTCACAAATTTTCAATTTCAGGGCATAATGTTCCCAGCGTTCCAAATCTCTGGCCTGATACAGCTGAAACAGCCCGGCGGAAAAAGCCTTGCCTAACTTATTATACAGCTTTTGAATGCGGTCAAAGTCCGCCTTGGCCGGGTCATCCGCCGGCAGTGTGGTGAATAGTCCGTTAAAGACGGCGTCAAGCTCCTGGCGGCGTTCTTTATTGGCTTCAAACTCTGCTTTTTCAATAAAACCGTTTAATTCATTGCAAACATCTTCAAGTTTTTTTATCGTATCTTCGTGCATATTCAACCCCTCTCTCTCGGTGGTAAACACAAAACTGTCACTATATTATATAACAATGTGCGTAATTGTGCAACCCGAAAAGTGTAAAAAACTTGAAATTTAAGAAAAAAAAGCTATATTTATAGAATACAGGAGGTTATTATGACAGTTACAAAACAACAATTTAAGACCGAGGTCAAGCAGTTGCTGGACCTTATGATTCACTCGTTATACTCAAACAAGGACATTTTTTTGCGTGAGCTGGTGGCAAACGCCGCCGACGCCATCGACAAAGCCCGTTTTGAGAGCTTAACGAAAACCGACGCCGCCCGCGACTGGCAAATCCGCATCAGCGTGGATAAAGAGGCAAAAACCTTAACCGTCAGCGATAACGGTATTGGTATGACTCGTGACGAAGTGGCGGAAAATCTGGGCACTATCGCCAAAAGCGGTACCAAAGCGTTTGCCGAAGCTCTGGCCGCTAAAAAAGACGCCGGCGAGTTGCCGGAACTGATCGGTCAGTTCGGGGTGGGCTTCTATTCCGCCTTTATGGTGGCCAATAAGGTGGATGTGGTAACCCGGCACGGCAACGATGCAGCGGTAAAATGGAGTTCCACCGGCGAGGATTCTTACGAATTGGCCGATGCCGAAAAAGCGACTCCGGGTACCGACATTACGTTGTACTTAAAAGATGAAGCCGTAGAGTATATGGACTATTGGCGGGTAGCGTCAATTATCCGTAAATATTCGGACTTCATCGCCTATCCGATTGTCATGCAGGAAGAGTCTAAGGATAAAGACGGCAACGTAACGCTGGAAGACAAAACCTTAAACTCGCAAAAGGCCATTTGGCTGCGTAACGCCGCAGATATTACCGAAGACGAACATAAGAGCTTCTTTAATCACCTGTCCGGCGGCGGCACCTACTGGAAGCCGATTCAGATGACGGCGGAAGGCACTAATGAATTTAAGGCACTGCTGTATATTCCGGAAAAGATGCCGTATAACTTTTTAATGCCGGACTTTCAGAAAAAAGGTTTGCAGCTGTATGTAAAACGGGTGTTCATTACCGATGAATGTGAACAGCTTATTCCGGATTATCTGCAGTTCGTTAAAGGCGTGGTAGATTCCAGTGATTTGCCGTTAAACGTATCGCGTGAAATTCTGCAGGAAAATCCGTTGCTGGGGCGCATCCGCAAAGCAGTAATAAACAAAGTGCTTGGCGAATTGAAAAAACTTCAGGAAACTGAACGGGAAAAATACAATGCCTTCTTTAAAGAGTTTGGTAAGATACTGAAAGTCGGTTTGTATAACGACTTCCAGAATATGGAAAAAATTCAGGAGCTTGCCTTGTATGAAACCATGAACGGCGCCGCCGGTGAAATGACCAGCTTAAAAGAGTATGCTGCCGCCATGCCGGAAGGCCAGCAGGACATCTATTATATTACGGCGGAATCCCGTAATAAAGCCTTGGCGTCGCCCACGCTGGAAGTTTACCGGAACAAGGGCTATAACGTACTGATTATGACCGACCCGATTGATGAATGGGTTATGCAGACGATGACTCAGTATGACAAGAAACTGTTTAAATCGGTAAGCAAAGGCGATTTAGAGTTGGACGAAGCCAGCAAAAAAGAGCTGGAAAGTTCGATAGAAGAGGCCAATAAGAATTACGCCGAACTGTTAAAATTTGTGGCCGATGAATTAAAAGACAAGGTTAGCGAAGTTCGTTTCAGCGGGCGTTTAACGGAAAGTCCGTGTTGTCTGGTAGCGCCGGAATTCGGCTTAAATGCCCACATGGAAAAACTGTTAAAGTCGTTAAATCAAGACACTCCGGACCAGAAGCGTATCTTGGAATTAAATGCCCGTCATCCTTTAATGGAGTTATTGACGGCGGAATTAAAGAAAGATGCGAGTTCGCTGGAGTTGAAAGACAACGTAAAATTGTTGTACGATCAAGCCGTACTTACCGAAGGTGGCGAATTAACGGATTTAGGTGATTTCACCCGTCGTTTATCTCAGCTAATGGTAAAAGCGGCGACTAAATAATCGCAAAATTTTCTAATTGCGCCTTGCATTTTCGGAAATATGCACAATATTAAGCAAAGCGCAAAATGTTTGGTGCAATTAGAAAGATACTTGATTGGAGAGATGGTCGAGTTGGTTTAAGGCAGCGGTCTTGAAAACCGCCGAGGCGTGAGCCTCCGTGGGTTCGAATCCCACTCTCTCCGCCATTTTTGTATTTCATTGATTATCAGCGACTTAGCTGATACTTTTTAATTTTCGCAAAGTCCCTTGAACACGAGGGTTTTGCGGATGAGCGTTTTATCAGGCATGCGGTGTTCAGACCGTCGTTTTCTACCATTCTGGACCTTCCTGCTGGGATTCTGTCTGAATTCTGAGTTTAACCTCTATCAAACGATTAACTCGGTACATTTCTGTATTCTACTCAATACCAGTGTTTTATGACAATCACCCTCCTTTTGTGAATTACCGAGGGTTCGCGCCTCTGTTCGGTGTAGCGTTTTTCATTCTAACCCAAGGTTGAATTTTCAGAATTTGAGGCGGAGAATTGTACCCGATTACGCAGATGGTTCGTCCCCGCGTATGGTGAAATATTGCGGACAATGCCCGATTTTCGTTGGTTCGGTGTACCATCCGGCAAGAATTACGCCAGCACCGGCGACGTATCCGTCGTAATTGCATCGAATAGCACGGACGCTGGCGTCCGCCAGTTTCATTCCGATTGCGCAGGGTGTTCCCATGGTCAATCCTCCTCATTTTCTTCTTTATAGTCGCTCATCGTCCATTCGCCGTTTTCGAACCAGAAGCTGGCGATGTTCATGCCGTTCGAGCCACCGTTGAAGTGCTGGTAGCTCAGATGAAGCGTGAACCAGACGCGGTAGCCGGTTTCCGCTGTGTAGGTGATGCAAGAGCTGAAGGTGTCGATTTTGCATTTTGTCAGCACTTTTGCGAAGATGCCGGACGCACCGACGAGGTCTTGTTCGCACTCGGCGTCGAACCTCGTCTCGGAACTTCCTTCGCGTACACGGTAGCGCATGGAGATGGTCTGTCCCCAGACAGCGGTGGCATTGCGAATGATGCGGTCGAGCTTGTCGGTTCGGAGCGTCTCGCGGATGTTTTCGGGGTGGTCGATAAGGTTTTGGATTTCGTTCTGCATGGTATTCCCTTTCAGTTGAACTGTTTGACGATGGCGGCGACTTCCTTGTAGGTCGCGATTTTGTGCTTGAGGCTCTCGATTTGCTTTTCGGTTAGTTTTCTATTTCGTTTCACTACCATTAATTAAGCGTGGAATATCTTAATAGCCAATTGGTCATCGAACATAAACCGAAGATATATCAATAAAAGAAATGACAGCGTGGAAGTCCATCGCTGTCAAGTCATTTTCGCTCGAAATTTTCAACTCATTGCGTTGGTGAGCGGGATGAAGGTGAATCTGGGTTCCGGCACGTCCGCCGGTTCGACCCAGTCGATGATTTTTTCAAGGTTTTCTTTGTTTTCGTGGAGTGCACCGAACCGGTTGGCATCGCCGCCGAGGATGACGGCGATTCCGGCGATGACGAGGTCTGTTCCGTAGAATGTGAACGCACCGGTGACCGGCTTGCATTTTGCCTCTTCGTCGCAGACCATAATTATGCCTCGGTCGAGTTCGACCAGCTGGACGAGGTCGCATCCGATGAGGTCGTACAGCCCTTGCAGGGATTTGTTAGGATTAGGCACATCCACCTCTTCGATGGTGCGGTCGGTCGGGTTGATTTTGATTCCGTGCATGATTTTATCCTTTCGATTATTGGCAGTCGCATGCATCGTGAAGCGCACGGGCGATTCTGGCGATACGTTCACGTTCCATTCGCTGGCGACTGGTGTCGGCTTTGCGGTCATCGGCTATCTGGCTTTCCCAACGGCTGATGTCTTCCATGAGTTCATTGATTTGCTTCTGGATTTCCATGCGTTTCCAGTCCGGCTGTGCTTCGAGCGTTGTCATTTTGCGTATCTCCTTATGGTTGTTTGCGTTAACATACAATGCCACCACTTTATATTATATCCACTTTATAATCAAAGACATATCGAATATTAAGCAAGAAAAATACCCACATTGCAGGTTCATCTGTGACAAAAAAATCGAATTTTTTTCAAAATCTACCGGACAAAAGCGGTCATCGGTGGAGATATACCCGATGTCGGTTATGGGGTTGCTTCATGGCGTAACTGGGGAAAGAACATTTTTTGAAAAAAAATGTGATTTTTAGGTTCCGCCCCAGCCATTTTGGTGAATAAGTGAGTGAAAGGAGTTCGGCGGACAAGTTTTTTTTCGGATTTCTTCATTTTGGGCGACGCTTTCCCGATTTTCGGCAAAGAGATAGGACAGACAGAATGTGCGGTTGTTGCGAAACATAAAGATTTCACTCAAAACAATTTTTTTGCAAATAAACCCAGTGTGGATATTTTTTTAGGAAAATTT
>CAZEHZ010000102.1:0-8471 GCA_964512385.1 uncultured Victivallaceae bacterium
TGTCATGTAATGTAGCATCAACATTAACTTTTTTCCAATTAAAAACTTGTTTTATTCAATAAAGAAACTATATTTATATATTATGAATAATACAAAAAACATTCCTTATATGCCAATGACCCGCGCCGAAATGAAAAAATACGGCTGGGACGAATTGGACATTCTGCTGGTAACCGGCGACTGTTATGTGGACCATCCATCATACGGCGTGTCGCTGATTGGTCGTATGCTGTTAAATCAAGGCTTCCGGGTTGGTATTGTGGCCAGGGTGGACTGGAAAAACATTGAATGCCTGAAGGTTATGGGGCGGCCACGCATCGGCGTAGGAGTGTCCAGCGGCAATATGGACTCTATGGTGAATATTTATACCGCCGGGCGGCGTTTACGCAAAGAAGATGCGTATCAGGAAGACGGACAGACCGGGATGCGGCCTCCACATGCTTTAGTGGTTTATACCCAAATGGTTAAACAAGCGTTCCCCGGCATAAAGGTGATGATTGGCGGGCTGGAGGCCAGTTTAAGACGAGTGGCGCATTACGACTATTGGCAGGATAAAATGCGGCCCAGTATGCTGGTGGATTCTAAGGCGGACATCTTGTCTTTCGGGCAGGGCGAAAAGTCGGTAACGGAAATTTTCCGCCGGTTGGCCGCCAATGAGCCGCTGAACAATATTCAAGGCACCTGCGTATTGCTGGGCAAGAATGCCGCTATGGAGTTTAACCCCGGCGATAAATATGTGGAGTTGCCATCGTGGGATGAAATGCAGACCAATAAGGATGCACTGATGACGGCCACTAAACTGGTGGAGTCCGAAATGGGGGCGTTCGGCCGGCAGGGACTGTTTCAGCGATACGGCGACCGCATTTTAGTGATTGAACCACCGCCGGACCCGTTGACGCCGGAAGAGTTGGACAGTGTGCATGACTTGCCGTATTCCGGCAGTCCGCACCCCAGCTATACCAAAAAAATTCCGGCGTTTGAGACCATTAAGCACTCTATTCCGGCCGTGCGGGGTTGCCCCGGCGGTTGCGCCTTTTGCGGTTTGGTGTCGCATCAGGGGCGTTATGTTACCAGCCGCACGCCGGAGTCGATAAAAAGCGATGTCCGCCGGATTTGCCAGCGTAAGGATTTCCGCGGCACGATTTCCGATATCGGCGGCGCCGCCGGAAATATTTATATGAGCAAGGTTTTAGACAGTAACCGCTGTGCAATTTGCCGGCGCAACAGTTGTTTATATCCCAACATTTGTAAAAATTATGTGTGCGACGGTAAAGAGTTGATTACACTGTTGCGTGAAGTCAGCGCCATGCCGAATGTCAAGCACTTGTATATCAATTCCGGCATTCGGCTGGATTTAACACTGCATCAGGAGGAGCTGTTTCGGGAATTGGTTCAGCACCATGTCTCCGGCCACATGAAGCTGGCTCCGGAGCATTTGCATCCGCAGGTTCTGCGCTATATGCGGAAAAGTACGGCGGAAGAGTTTTTTGAAGTTATGCGGCGGTTTTATGAGGAAAGCGAAAAATGCGGTAAAAAACAGTATGTTATTCCGTTGTTTATCTCTAACTTCCCCGGTTGCGGCGAAAAAGAGATGCAGGTGGTGGATGACTTTTTGAATAAAAATAACTGGAGTCCGCAACAGGTGCAGGACTATATTCCGCTGCCGATGACCATGGGCGCCGCTATGTACTATACCGGCAAGGCTCCGGACGGTACGGAAATTACCGTGAATCGCGGTTTGAAAGAACGTCGCGGCCAAATCGAGGTGCTGAAAAAGAAACGCCCCGGCAGCAGATTTGCGCCACGCAGTGAAAATGGCTCCGGCAATAATAACTCTAACCGAAGTTCTTATCCTAAGAATAACTTCAAAAAAGGACGTTGAAGCATTATGATTATGGCAAATACTGAAACGGTACCCGGTATGAAGATTGTGGAAGTTAAGGGGTCGGTGCGGACTATCAATGTTTTAGCCTCGGCCACGTTCTGCCGCTAAAAAAAATCCCGGAAGATTTTTTTCTTCCGGGATTTTGGTCAAACTAAGGTTTAGCCGACTTTAATCTTATGGACTTTGGCGGCGGCGGATTTCGGCAGGCACAGCGACAAAACACCATCTTGAGTTTTAGCGGTTATGCCGGTTACATCTATACCGTCTGAAAGCTGGAAACTGCGGCGGAATACGATCGGCCGACCGTTGCGGCGCAATGAACTGCGGGCTTCCAAACTCATTACCTGATTGCGAACCTCCACATTCACGGTGTCTGAATTTGCCCCCGGCACTTCAAACCACATATCCACGCCTTCGGTGCCGTCTATAATATCTACCAGCGGCATGATTTCCAACACATCATTGTTGGCGGCAACTACTTTTTCTTCTTTGTTACTCATGGTAAACTCTCCTTATCTTAAAATTATATATTATTGTACTTTTACGGTGTGCAAGGCCGGTTTTTCAACTAAATCACGTGGCAGAGTTATGGTTAAAACTCCGTCAACATAGTCGGCTTTGGTTTGGTCGGCAAGCACATGCACCGGAAGTTTTACGCTTTCTTCATAGCAGGCAAATGAGCGTTCACGCCGCAGATAACGGGCTTCCTCCTTGTCGGCCACATTTGTCTTATGATGCGCCCGCACCGTAAGATAATCGCCCACCACTTCAATATCCATCTCTTCAGATGTATAGCCGGGCAACGGCAATTTAGCCACGATTTGTTTGTCCTGCACATCTAATTCCATACCCGGAACTGTCATTGCCGCCGGCATCAACTCCGGCATTAAGGCAGATGAAAAATGATTCATCAAATGATTAAAGATGTCATCAAGTCCATTAAGTGTCGGCAATGTGTTTTTTTCACTCTTGTTACTTTTAATCAACATACCCATATTCAACTCCTTTGGTTACCGGTTCCTCTTTTTTTCCGGATTCTTCTTTTTACGCTTTTGTTATTAGCAAAATGCGTGCCAAGTTTTTTGAGACGGAGTTTTAACTAAAATTAGTTATAGTTATGTGTCTTGATGTCTCAATAGTGTGTCATAGTTGTGCCAGAAGGCACATTGTCGACGAATATAACCTGAAATGCGTCATGTCAGGGGGCGGCGACAGCCGGAGTCAGCACCAGTCTTCGGAGTCGGCGAGGCGGGGAGCTTGGGCGGACAGCGAGGCGGGGACATCCAAAATACGCTGATTGTCGCTGCCGCGAAAATGTAAAAGAATGTCTTTCCGAGCCAAAATGAACGGCCCGTCTACTAAAATATCGGCAAAAGAGAGTAACCGCAATTTATCCGGGTCGTTCTCATATAATAAATACTCAAACGTATAGCCCGAATAAATGGCGATATCATAATGGTCTTGTTTTAATTTTTCGGCCAGTTCCGCCAATGGCGCCGCCTGACAGAACGGTTCGCCGCCGGAAAACGTAACCCCGGTTTGCAAAGGATTACGGCGAATCAACTCGTAAAGTTGATCCACCGTGTAATCCTGCCCCGTGCCGAACTCGTGCGTTTGCGGATTATGGCAGCCGACGCATTTATGCGGGCAACCCTGCGTAAACAACACAAATCTCAGTCCGGGGCCGTTGGTTATGGAGTCTTCGTCAAAACCGGCGACATTAATTAAGGCTGCCGCCATGCTTTACCCGCTCACGTTCTTCTGATTTTTTCGCATCGTTAAAGCGATCCAGTGTACCGACCAGATAGCCGGTAATGCGGCGGATGCGTTCAAATTTTGGTTCTCCGGCGGTTTCTCGCCGTCCGCACTGCGGGCAGACTTCACCGATAATGCCGTTATAACCGCAGACCGGATCCCGATCCACCGGGTGGTTTATGGAACCGTAACCGATACCGGCATCGTGCATGGCACGGACTACCGACTCAAAAGCCTTAACGTTATGGGCGGTGTCGCCGTCCAGTTCCACATAAGAGATATGCCCGGCGTTGGTCAAGGCATGGTACGGAGCCTCTTTTTTTATCTTGTCAAAAGCGGAAATCTTATAGCGTACCGGCACATGGAAACTGTTGGTATAGTATTCCTTATCGGTTACGCCGGGGATTTCTCCGTAACGTTTGCGGTCCATACGGACAAAGCGGCCGGACAAACCTTCCGCCGGAGTCGCCAGCAGGGTATAATTCATGTGCGTCTGCTGCGACAAATCGTCCACAAACGACCGCATTTTTCGGACAATTTCCAGCCCTTTTTGCTGCATTTCGTCCGACTCGCCATGATGATGCCCGTACAGCGCCGTCAACGTTTCCGCCAACCCGATAAAACCAATGGATAACGTGCCGTGTTTTAAAACTTCCCGCAATTCATCATCGGGGTGGAGTTTTTCGGAATCAATCCAGACGCCCTGACCCATCAGGAACGGGAAGTTGCGCATGTGCTTTTTCGCCTGAATTTCAAAACGATCCGACAACTGTTTGGCCACCAGCGACATCATTTTAATCAAATTGTCATAAAATACCGCCTCATTACCGTGAGCTTCAATGGCAATTCGAGGCAGGTTGATGGAGGTGAAACTTAGATTCCCACGGCCATTGGTAATTTGCCGTTCCGGGTCATAGACGTTACCGATTACCCGGGTGCGGCAGCCCATATAGGCGATTTCCGTTTCCGGCCGTCCCGGTTTGTAGTACTGCAAATTGAACGGCGCATCAAGAAACGAGAAGTTCGGGAACAGCCGCTTGGCGCTTACCCGGCAGGCCAACTTGAATAAATCATAGTTCGGTTCGCCCGGATTATAGTTTACGCCCTCTTTAATGCGGAAAATCTGAATCGGAAAAATCGGCGTTTCGCCATGCCCTAAACCGGACTCGGTGGCTAACAGCACGTTACGGATTACCATCCGCCCCTCTTCGGAAATGTCGGTGCCGTAATTTACGGAACTGAACGGCGTTTGCGCTCCCGCCCGGCTGTGCATGGTGTTCAAATTATGAATCAACGCTTCCATCGCCTGAAAGGTGGTACGTTCCGTCTCTTCCGGGGCGTGCTTGATGGCGAACTGCTGTACTTTGGCGGCAACGTCGGCCCCTAATTTAGCGGTTAAGTGTTCAAGTTCCGCTTTTTCATATACTGCATTACCGCCCAACTGCGGTTTGCGGAAGGTGGCGGTTTCTATCTCCTTTACCATGTTCTTAAAGAACGCCAAGTCAGTATTGGCTTCCGGCGCCAGAATTTCGGCGGCTTTGGTCAGGTTGGCAATGTACAAACGCTTATACGTTTTGGCCACACCCGGCGCCAAACCGTAGTCAAAATTAACAATGCTCTGCCCGCCGTGCTGGTCATTCTGGTTCGACTGCACCGCAATACAGGCCAAGGCACTGTAACTTTGGATGTCATTCGGTTCCCGCAAAAAGCCGTGGCCGGTGGAGAAGCCGTTTTTGAACAGTTTTATCAGGTCAATCTGGCAACAGGTGGTGGTTAAGGCATAGAAGTCAAAATCATGAATATGAATATCGCCGTTGCGGTGAGCTTCGGACTGTTCGGCGGTCAGCAGATATTTTTCATAATAGTCTTTCGCACCTTCACAACCGTATTTTAACATCGTTCCCATGGCGGTGTCGCCGTCTACATTGGCGTTGTCCCGCTTCATATCGCTGTTGCTGGCGTCGGCAAAGGTCAATTCATCAAAAATCTTCATTAAGCCGGTTTTCATTTCACGGGTACGGGTGCGTGAAGCACGGTAAAGAATGTATTTTTTGGCCACATCCTCAAAACCGTTGCGCATTAATGCCACTTCCACCGCATCCTGAATATCCTCCACTTTCGGCGTGGTGGCGGTGTTTTTTTCGCTTACGCATACGGCGACATCGGCGGCGACCCGCAGGGCGTCGGCCATTACACCGTGATTGCTGGCACTCATGGCCTTAAAAATGGCGTTGGCGATTTTCATTTCGTCGTAAGCCACTAAGCGGCCGTCTCTTTTTACTATGTTTCTGATCATATTTCATTCCAGGTTAATATTTATATATTGTTGTCATGTTGAGTAAAATACACCATATATTGTGGTTGTCAACCGAAAAATGAGAAAAATTGTCAAAAAAAATTCCCTGCATATATACAGGGAATTCTCTCTTAATGTCTATTGTAAAAATGTTATTACTTTACCATCAAACGAATAACCGAATTTTCCGGCACGGTGTTAAGCTGCAGTTGGTCGCCGCCAAAGCGCACTTGCGGGTCATCGCAGACTCCGGATACATTTATCGACGCCTCTTTACCGGCTTCCAACGGCTTATCGACCGTGGCAATAATCATATTGCCGTCTATCTTGGCCGCGGTAATGCGGCTGCGGCCGACTAATCTGCCGGTCATGATTTTAGCCGAATCCGCCCCCAGCCGCTGGTCAAAACACAATTTAACCGTGTTGCCTTCGGTGCGAATCTGCTTTAATTCCGGTGCGGCGTTGTAAATTTTCCAACGCAGGCCAAACTCATAATAAGTGGTGGAGTCAACACCGGCTTTCCGGCAGGATTCATAGAAGGTCTTACACCATTCCGGATCGCGGCGAGTGGCGGTTAAGGAGCCTAAATCGGCCTGTAACGCTACTTTTACGTTAGGATTGGCATTGCGGATGGCATCAAAAAACGGCATATAGGCCTCTGGATAGGTGGCGGGTAATGCGGGATTGGCCCAGTCCGGCGCATGAGTCTGGATAAAGTGCATGTCCGGCTTTACCAGCTTCATCATGGCGGCGATGTCGTTACCCTCCCACGTCCGCAGTTTATTGACGCCGTCCGGGATATTTATTCCTAATGTCCACGAGGCAAACTTAATGTCCGGCACCGCTTCACGGGCGCCGTTCTTACCATTAATAATGTCATTATAAAAGTCATTGATTACCTGAACCCGGTATTCCACTAAATCATTATATAACTTTTTATTGGTTTTAAAATAGTTCGGACTGTCCGGGTTTTTAAAGTCCGGAAATTCGGTGTTGCCGGTGGCGGCCATGAACGATTTTTGAAAGTTTTTACTGACATCGCCGTAAAAGGGGACTTTACGTTCCGGGCCGTCGGTTATGGGGTACATAACCTCGGCAAAGGTGAAACCGTCAAAATTATTATCCAGCAAAATCTTATTCAGGTATTTTTTATACCACTCATTATATTCCGGATAGTTGAAGCCGATAAAGCGATAAGTGTCCATGCTGTTATCGGTAAATTCCACCAGCCATTCACGCCAGTTGGGGGGCAACATGCGATCCAGATCGGCTTCACTCACATAAACCATGGCGGGCAGCGTCATTAATGCCACCGGAATATTACGGCTTTGGAGTTCTGCAATCAGACCGGGAACTATCGAAGCCGGCGAAATTACAAAATAGTATACTCCGTTAAAACCGTTTAGTTCCAGCTCCGAGGCGATACTTTCTGCCGAGCGATTTTGATAATACGGAAACCCCGTGTCTATTTGCGTGGTATACGCCGTGAGCAACTGTTCGGTACGCAAGGCTTTTTGCTCCGGCGAGTCGTTAAACGGTTCGGACGCAGTAGAGGCGGCCGAAGCCGCCAGCATAACCAATGGAGCAATCAATTTTGTCAATTTCATATCACACACCCTTTATTTTTTTGTATATTTATGCGGTAATATATAACCGTGAAGCGGAAAATTCAATCTATAAACTTCACTATATCAGCATAAAAAAAGAGTACTCCGTGATGAAGTACTCTTTTTTACAGAAAAAAACTTTATTGCAACGCAATAATTTTAAAATCGCTGCTTAAGGAAACCGGCCGGCCAAGTTCACGACTGATTGCTAATTCCGCCGCTTCAACAGTAGCTTCATCCATCTTAACCGCCTTCATGGTTGAAAAATCAATGTCATCTATGCTGCTGACTTTATTGGCCGAATATTCATCGACGGTAAAATAAATCGTCTTATTATTAAAGTCCAGAAACAACGCCACTGCACCGGGGATAATCCCGAAAAATAAACCGCAACAATCCAGAATAACTACTTCCGGGTCCAATTCCGTAGAGGCCTGCTTGCCGCGGCGATCGCCGTGGAACAAGGTGCCGCAACCGGTAAGCTGAGCGGCCAATACCAAGGTAAGTAAACCCAAAAATACTCTTGTCATTTTACTTTTCATCATTATAAATCTTTCTTTAATTTAGGTTATAGATACTAATAATATATACGCTAAAATTGTAAATATCAAATATCGACAGATAAATTATTGAAAAATTGACGATTGGGAGTTATTCCCCTAAGTTGCGTTCTTTGAGAAAATTAAAACTCTTTTCCACGGCGGCGAAAATATCCGAGGCACAGGAGTCAAATTCAATAACTATGGTTTTTACCGAGTCGGGCAGGGCGTTGATTACCGCCGGAACATCCATTTTTCCTTCGCCAAGAGCTACGTTCGGGGCATTCGGCACAAAGGTGCCGTCTTTAATATGCGCCAATACTAAACGATCCTGATATTTTTTTATTATTTCCACCGGGTTTTCCGCCCCGAAATTAGCGCACCAGTAG
>CAZEHZ010000103.1:0-8342 GCA_964512385.1 uncultured Victivallaceae bacterium
TACCTGTTCAGGTGTGGCGCTTCTTATTTCTAATATAGTATCAATGATACTAATGCCATCATCCTCTGCGATAAAATCTGGATGACGCAAGGGCGTAGTATTTAGGTTGCAACTATGTTTTGTAATAATATTTTCTGAATTTATTTTGTTCTTATTACCGATAACCACAATGCCTCCACTATAATACGATGTAGGTAAAAAATCCTTTATTTCCGGCAAAAGTAATGCCCATGTTGCATTGTTGATATTTTTTACTCCTCCTTTTAAGTAGCGAGTTAAGGCGGATGGCGTTATCCCTATAACATGAGCCAGTTTTGCTTGTGAGCCATATTTTTGCGCAGCAGCCAATAAGGCGTTTTTTATTGTAGTATCAAGCTTTGGCATATAAATAAACCCTTTTTTATACCTTGAATATAACATCAAAAAACATCGCGTCAAGGAAAAATTTAATTTTTTTTGCAAATTTACATAATCAATGCTTGTAATTAGCATAATACACGCTATATTGTCGATAACGTTAGCATAATGCACGCAATATTGAATGTGTTAATTTGGATTTAACTAACGGTCGTTTGGTTTGGCATAATAATAGTTAAGTTAATATACAATATATAAAGGGGACGTAAAAATGAAGATTACAACTGAAATCAAATCCGCCATTGAACAAGCGGTACAGCATGCCGGTAACAACTATCGGTTCAGTCGTTTGCTTGAAAAAATAAAACCAAGCACTATTCGTAATTGGATAAATGGCGAAACTGTTTCAGTCTCTGATGATAACTGGGCAATTCTGTATCCGCATATCTGTAACTATCTTCCGGAATCTTCAATCGCCGAAACCGTCACGGCAATACAATCAGAGGAAATCAAAACCGGCACTACCGATACACGGATATCTGCGGCGGAAATGCTGAAATTCTGGCTAAAAACCAAGGGGCATACCCAAACCTCCGTTGCTCCGTTTTTAGGCATTACACAACAGGCGATACAGGCGCAATTGTCCGGTAAAACCAAATTGACTGCGGCTATGGTTTATCGTTATGCCGAGATCCTCAATATTCCTGAAAAAGCCACACAGGAAATTATCGCCGCTTTGCATAACGGCGATGCTTCGCTTGCCGCCGCCATCAACAACCTTGCCGCCGCCATCAGCAAATTGGCTGATACTATGGAGGTTGCCAAATGACCAACTTAGCTCTTATGCGTAACATTAATTTAATGCCGCAGCGGCACCTTGCACAACAACTCGGCATTGCCGAACGTGCCGTGCGGTACGCCGAAGCCCGTGGCTTGCGCCGCTGGTCAACGGCGGCTAAATACGCCAAAGCCCTCGGCTGTTCCCCGGCCGATGTTCTCGAACCCAATAACAACTAATTATAAAAAAGGAAACTCAAACCATGACTACTCAAAACCCAAAAACCACTGAACAATCCATATTGCTGTCCGCCGCTATCGAGGCTTTGGAGAATCTTAATGAAACCTCCAGCTATAACCAGGCCGGTAAAGTTATTGCTCGTACACTGCGGGAGTTGAAAAAACTGCAGAGTACAGCACCATATCAACCTAAAACCCCGGATATAGTAGAGAATAGTCAATCTTTCCCGCTTTCCGAGCCAACTCTCCACCATCATAAGCTAAGGTTTCAAGCATTAGCTGCAGCTGTTGAACTTTATCTTCCGGTAACTCCGGGAACACCATGTTATCTTCACGCATGTTGTTTAAAAAACCCTCCAGCAGAACCCGTGCAAAAGCAAAACGAAAATCCTCATTCCCTGCCATGCGGTTGTCCCTGCGGCACAGAAGCCGGCGGACAATATCCATGTCGCCACCTAAAACAGTTGCCGTCAATGCTGCGGCAGCTAAGGCCTCTCCCGCTGCTATATGGCTTAAATCGGCATGATACTCCTTCAACCACGCCATATCTTTGTGGCGACGCTCTTTTGTCTCATCAAGCACCATTTTCAAATCATCATAAATCTTGTTCATCTGTTACCTCCTTTTCGGTTTCGGTTGATGCCGGTAACATACACGCTCAATACAAGTTAAGCAAATAAACTTTTAAGGTTTTAACAATGCAACTTTCCGCCAATCAACTTTTAGCTGTTTTTGATGCCGACCGCGCGTCGTGGTTTGACGTGCGCCATTATCCGTCGGCGTTGACTTGCCGGCTGATTTGTGATTTGGCGGATGCCGCCAGTGTAGATGCGTTGTGGTGGCAGATTATCCGCACCGACTTTATTTTGGCCGGTGTTGATAATTCCGATTTGGCCGGATTGTTGCGTCTGCCGTTAAATACGGTGGCTAATGCCGGCCGCTGCACCTTTACCGTACCGGCCAATGTCGCCGCCGATCCGTTTGCCGCCGCCGATGATCCGTTTAGGCGAACGTCGCCCTCGTTGGTTGATAGCAGAATGTGCAGTGTTTCTGATAGCATGTTAGACCCGTCGAATATCTATGATTATAATACGCTAAAAGAAACCTCGCCTGAAACGAGTTCTACTCACGAGGCCGACGTTCGGCTCTCTGTTACTTGTCAGCGGGCAATTATGCTGGCGGATTATGCCGCCCATAACCCGGAGCACTGGCGGATAATACACGCTCACTACCAAGCCCCTAAACTCTCTGCCGCCGACCTTGCGGCACTGCTCGGCTTGCCGGAGCGTACCGTCTGCCGGCTGCTTAAACAGCCGATTACATTAACGGCTGATGATGCCCCGACTGATGATTATGATGACTTTGATTTTAATAACTATACAACACAAAACTATGGAGACTAAAAAATGACTACCAAAACCACCGATTACTATTTAGGCTGTATTACGGCCGCCACCGAAACTATCACCGCCGTCAGTATGGACTCTGCCGTTACCGCCGGTTGTAAAATTATCACCGCCGCCACCCAACATCTGGCGGACTCCGCTAACACACCCGCCGATGCGGATCGGCTGGATATTACCAACATAGACGTGGCCAAACTTTTTTCGCACCACGCCCCCGTGGTGGTTAAAACCGGCACCGGCTATCAAATTGGTCTGCTGTGCCGGTTTGATAATAATCAAGTGCGTGTTTGCACCTCTAACGGTGTAGTGGATTGGGAAAACACTCAAGACTTGCGCGATGATTACGCCGCCAACTTAATCCTGCCGTTGGCTATGGACTCCGCCGCCGATGCCGCCACCGCCGAGATTTGCACCGGGCGAACGTCGCCCTCGTTTAGCGAAAGCAGAATGTGCGGAATTTCTGATAGCATGATAGAAAATGATGATTATGATTGCCGCTTTCCGTGGCTTAAGATTGGCGGCAAGGTTTCTTTTGGAGAGTTTGTTTTTAAGATTCGCAAAAACAAAGGCCGATACGAGTTATATGACTCCTTTGCTGACTTTGTCGGTTTGTCCGGCACATTTACCGACTTGGTTGCCTTAGCCGCCGCCGGGCGACTGACAAAAGAGGCGACGTTCGCCCGCAAGGAGGCGTAACATGGCTACTCGCTTAACTGATACCCGCCGCACTATTAGCGTAGCCGAGGCCGACACCCTCTTTGCCGACCTGGCGGTAACGGAGGCGGCGCTGATAAAAGCCGCCGCTGATACTGATAAAAAGATTGCCGACCTTAAAGCGGCACATGAGGCAAAGACGGCGGACTTAAAATTGCGGCACGCAAAAGTAAAAGCGGACCTTACCGCTTATATACTTAATAATAAGGATCGCTTTGATGCGCCCCGTCAGCGTAAAACCAATTTTGGCTCTTACGGCTTACGTACCGCCAGTAAAACCAATATTGACATCGCCTTGCTGGTCGACTATGCTAACGCTAATGGCCGGCCGGAACTATACGAGTGTGCGTTTAAACCCAATGCCAAGGCCGTGGGAAAACTGTTAAAAACCGGCATCTGTATCCCCGGTGCCGAGATCACCACCGGAGACATTGCCAGCTACTCGGTTGACTTAATCCTGCTTAGTAACACAGATACCGTACTAACCAATATTGTGGAGTAAAATTATGACAGATTTAAATACAAATGTTGTAAACAACACTAAAAAAAGAGATCGCTTTGATAGTTATAAAGAGTCTTTAGAGTTATACACCAACGGCGTTTTTGCTACAGATTTGGACAGCTTAACTACTGATGGCAAAATGATCAATATGTTTGCCGCTCAGCAAACTCAAATTTTATCCGTTATCGTTTCCGCCGCCCGGTGCGAACTAAAAAACGCTCCGGACTGGGTGGCTTGGGCGTCGGAAGAGCTGGGCTTGCAGGGCTCCTATTTGCACCATCTCCGCAAAGTCGGCGATTGTCTTTTATCGGTCAAAGCCACCTTTGGCGATAAGTTTTATAAACGCCTTTTTTTAATATCTTATGATAAGCTAATCTGCTTGGCAAAAATTAACATTATCGAGCTTAGTAATTTTTTAAACGTGCACCGGGTAGAGTCAATGACTCGTGATGAGGTCCGCAAAGCCGTTAATGCCTGGCTACATTTGGATGCTGGAGCGGAGGTAGCGGAACAGCCGCTTTTACCCGGCTTGGATGACATTATCAGCTTTTATGACCAAGTCGACCAGCTTACGTTGTCCCGCACCTTTACCGCCGCCGCCGCCAACCCGGTCAAGTCGGAAAAAGTCGGCACCGTGGGGCTTTGCTTGGTGTCGGCAGCTTTAAAAACTTTGCGCGAAAACGCCGCAACCAGCCTTGAGCAACTGCATAACCTTAAAGCCGGGATGCTGGAGGAAATCGGCGAGATAGATACCGCGCTTGCCAACCTTTATACCGATGCTGAATAATGTTAAAAACCGTTAAAACTTATTAAAAAATGGGAGCTTTTTAAATGGGTTTTTTAGATCGTACCAAAAACAACTTGCCAACCGTGTCGGCCACCACGGTTCCGTCCGTTCCGTCCGTGGCGGTGCCGGATTCCGCCTGTACTTTGCCGGCGCAATACCGGGCGCTGGCGCTGGAGCGTAAACGCTATGTGGAGCTGGTAAATTTTGCCCGGCAAACGATGCACCTTGCCACGGAGTCCGCCTGCCAGTATGTCGCCCTCAATTATACAATTGAGTTTCCGCTGTTGACGGTGGCGGGCAAAAATCGCACCAGCGCCTTAAAGTACTCCAATTATCGGGTTTGGGCTAAGCGGCTGCAATCCGCCGCCACCGGTAAAGAGTTGGAGGCTTTGGCGGACCGTTACTTTATGGGCGCTCGTAAAGCCTTTGGCGATCCCCGGTTTTGGCAGTTTGCCAAGGCTATGTATCTTAATCAAAACCGCCTGCCGGCTACACAGGCCTACAAACTTGCCGTGCAAAAAATGAGATCCGTCGACGCTGCGGCGGCACTGCCAACCTTTGCTCAGTTTCAGTGGCAGTTAAATAAGATTGATCCCAAAATTTTACTGTTAGCCCGCGAGGGCGAAGAGGCGCTGAAAAATAAATATTTGTCCTATATTGACCGTGATTGGTCAGACGTTGTCCCCGGTGATTTGATTGTTTGCGACTCTCGCGACTTTGATACCCGGTGTAAGATATACGACACCGCAAACAGTCGCTGGATTGCCGTTCGTCCCCACATTGCCGGTCTGATGGATGCCCGCAGTTGGTACTTGGCCAGCTACTGCCTGTCGCCGTCGCCGATTAACTCGGATGCTTTGATAAATACGGTGGCTCTTTACCTGCATAACACTAACGGCGTACCGCCCGCCACGGCATATTGCGATAACGGCAGCGACTACTGTGCCGGCGGCTTCAGCACCCCGTTGCCCGGCACACAAAACGCCTCGATTTTTAATGAGCTGGGTATAAAAATGGTTAATGCCATCCCTTATAACGCCCGTGCCAAAACGATTGAGCGCATGTTTAAAGATATGATGCAAACGTTTGATAAACTGTTTCCGGACTATTTGGGCAGTCGCCCCGGCCAGCGCACTCAAGCGGCCGACTATTACGATACTCATGCCGAGGATTTACCCAGTTTTGAGGAGTTTTGTAAGATTTTTGCCCTGTGGCTTGACCGCATGCACACCACACCACGCCACGGCAAGATCCATCAAGGCAAATCCCCGGCGGCAATTTGGGCGGCACGTCCGGCCAAACCGCCAATACCGGCTGAGCAACTGCAGTTTGCCTTTTTACGCCCGGTTGCCGTCCGTCAAGTCGGGCGTGGCGGTACGGTCGTCTGGCGTCATCGGGCGTTTGACTCCGAGCAACTTTTTAATCACATTACCAAAAAAGTAATCATTAAACGGGATTTGCAAAATGATGACCACGTTTTTGTGTTTACTTTGGATGGCGCTTTGATTTGCGAGGCTAAGGCAAAACTGTCAATCAAGGCCTTGGCTCTGGACGATCCGTCCGCCCGTGATGCCATATCTGCCGCTTTAGCGCGGCAACGGCGGGAAGCCAAGCAGGTAAAAACCGCCATTAAAAATTTAACCGGTGGTTTTGATTTAGTGTCGCCGTTGGAAATTATTACCGCTCCGGCCATGGCTGCAGTAAAAACCGCCGCCGATGCCACTATTAAAGTAAAAGGCAAATCACACGCTTATATACACCATACTTTAACCGCCGATGCCGGCTCCGTGGATATCGCCGCCGAGCCGATCCCGGATGCGGCAACTGTTGATAACAGTAATGATGATGCCGATGATGATATTGATTTAACTAATTTTCACAATTTTATGACCAACCAAAGAGGTAATGACGATGACTAACCAAGACCGCCAAAATTTTGTTCCCACCATCGTAACCAAGCGTATTGTTGAGGGCTTGGATTATGCCCGCGATTTTAACAGCATTATTACGGTTTCCGGCCCCACCGGGCGCAGTAAAACTCACACCGCCTTGGCGTGGGTACAAGACAATGCCAGCCGGGCGCACTATTTTAGAGTCCCGTCTAACTGTACTACCCGCACGTTATTGATTTTGCTTTGCCGGGCGTTTGGTATCGGCACCAATTGTGCATCCAGTGTCATGCATCAAAAGTTGTTTGATGCAATAACGGCGGATACCGTTTTAATTTTTGATGAGGCCGGGTTTTTACTACCTAAAGGCAGTCGCACCTCCTGCCCGTTAGAGCTGATCCGTGATTTGCATGATAGTACCAGTTGTGCCGTGGCGTTGATTTTTACCGATGTATATTTGCCGGAAATGAAAGCCGGTGCACGGGCGGATTTTTACGAACAATTCTTTGGTCGCATCGGCTTTAATGTGCCAATTCCAGAGCGGGTTTTCATGGGAGAGGTTCGGCCGATCTGTCAATACTTTGTGCCGGATGCGGCGGACAACTTCATCAAATTTGCCCACAAAACCGCCTCCGAGCGTGATGGCAAATTGCGTACTTTGTTTGAGGATTTGCGCCGGGCGTCAGATTTTGCCGCCGCCGCCAGTCGCAAATGTACGCTTGCCGACTTAAAAACCGCCGTGGCGTGGCGTAAATCCGGCGGCATTTGGCCGGAAGAGTAGCCGAACGTCGGCCTCATTAGTATCTCGCCTGTCGTTTCATACTCAAGTCTCAACAAAAACATCAATAAGGATAACTAAAAAATGACTATCACCTCAGAAGACACCGTATATATTGCCGGTCCCATGACCGGCCGTCCGGACAACAACCGTAAAATCTTTGCGGCGGCGGAACGTTATTTAAAATACCGCTATAATTGCCGGGTACTTAATCCGGCACGACAGGCGGACGGTTTAAGCTACTGCGAGTATATGGCGTTAGCCATGCAGGACTTGGATAAAGCCACCGCCATTGTGCTTTTGCCGGGCTATATCGCCAGCACCGGGGCAAATGTGGAGCGCGCGGTGGCCCGCCGCATCGGTCTGGCCATTTTTAATAACATTATACCGCCGGAGGCTTTACAATGAGCAGTATAGCCGCCGTAAAAATCGCCCAAAAGCAAAACAATATATCTGATACTAAATACCGCAATTTGCTAAAATTGCACTTTAACGCCACCTCTTGCACCGCACTTACCGAGCGTCAGCGTGGCTATCTGATTCGTATCATGACGCCGATTACCAATATTGACACCGCCCCCACTACTCAAAAAATATACGCTTTATGGTATGAGTTAAAGCCTTTATTGGCCAAAACTCAACAAACCCATGCTTATCTTTTAGGGTTCTGCCGCAAGGCCGGCAGTCGTCAAGAGCCACTTGCATCGCTTGATGACTTGACCCCGGCGGAGGCTTATAAATCCATCGAGGCACTAAAGGTCAAGTTAAACCAACTTGACGCTTTGCCGTTTTAATTTTTTGCAAAAAGCGGCAAACATGCCGTCTCGTTAGCGGATCGAGCCAGTGTATCGGTAGCCACGCTAACCAAAGCGATGAAAGGTGAAGCGATAAC